>JAADIW010000080.1:6833-11498 GCA_013151115.1 Caldisericota bacterium | reverse complement strand
TCTACGAGATCACCCGGGATTTCCCGCTACGCGAGGTCGAGGTGGAGACGCCCCTCGAGCGCACCAGGGGCCATGAGCTCGCGCGTCCGGTGGTCCTGATCCCCATCCTCCGCGCGGGGATCATCATGACGGAGGGGGTACTGCGGCTTATCCCCAACGCCCGCGTGGGCCACATCGGGATCTATCGGGATCCCGTGACCCTGAGGCCGCACGTCTACTACAAGAAGCTCCCCAAGAACCTCCGCGAGGCCTTGGTGATCGTGGTGGACCCGATGCTCGCCACCGGGGGGTCAGCGGTGGAGGCGGTGCGGCTGGTGCGGGAGGAAGGGGGGCGGGACGTGCGGTTCCTGTGCCTCGTCGCGGCCCCCGAGGGGTTGCAGACGTTCCAGGAAGCCCACCCGGACGTCCCCATCTACGCCGCCGCGGTGGACCGCGAGCTGAACGACCACGGCTACATCCTCCCCGGGCTCGGCGACGCCGGGGATCGGCTATTCGGGACCTGAGAGACCCGACCAGGAGGTAGAAGATGCAGCGTTTCGCCCTCGTCACCGGCGGTTCCAGGGGGATCGGCGCGGCCACGGCCCTCAAGCTCGCGTCCATGGGCTGTGACGTGGCCATCAGCTACCGGACGCAGAGGGTGCGGGCCGAGGAGGTGGCGGCCGAGATCGAACGCCTGGGCCGGAAAGCCGTCGTGCTCCAGGCGGACCTCGCGGATCCGGCGCAGGCGCGTCGCCTCGTGCGGGAGTCCGCCGAGGCCCTCGGGGGGCTCCACATCCTCGTGAACAACGCCGGCTACTCCCAGCACGCCAAGTTCGCCGAGCTCTCCCTCGAGGATTGGGATCGGATGATCAGGGTGGCGTTGACGGCCCCGTTCGTGGCGGCCCAGGCCGCCTTCCCCTACATGCGCGAGGCCGGCTTCGGCCGGATCGTCAACGTCTCCTCCCTCCGGGCCCTCGGGGGCTCGAGCCACGGGGCCCACTACGCCTCCGCCAAGGCCGGCCTCATCGGGCTCACCAAGTCCCTGGCCCTCGAGCTCGCCCCCTACGGGATCACCGTGAACGCCGTCTGCCCCGGATACACCGTGACCGACATGACCCGGGAGGCCTTGGCCAGAAACGGCGAGCGGATAAAATCCCAGATCCCCCTCGGCCGGGCGGCGGATCCCCGGGAGGTGGCAGCCGTGATCGCCTTCCTGTGCTCGGACGAGGCGAGCTACATCACCGGGGAGACGATCTCCGTCAACGGCGGGATCTACATGCGCTGATGGACCGGAAAAGGCTCGGGTTGGCCGCGTTCCTAGGCCCCGAGAGGGGCCTAGATTTCTGGTTGGAGCTCGCCGCGGATCTCGGTCTCGGCGCGGTGGAGGTCCGGGCCGAGCCCAGGCTCGCCCACCACACCGAGCTCGACGGGGCCGCACGGGCGAGGCTGCGCCGGAGGCTCGAGTCCCTCGGGCTCAGGCCCACCGTCCATGCTTCCATCCACGACACCAACCTCGCGAGCCTGAACCCGATCCTCGCCGAGGCCGCCCTGAGGGATCTCACCGGGGCGGTGGACCTCGCCGCCGACATCGGGGCCGAGGTGGTGGTGTTCCATCCGGGGCGCGTCCCCTCCGAGTACCGCCATGACCCCGGGGCCCTCCCCCGGGCGCGGGAGGTCCTCCTCGCGAACCTGGAGATCGCGATCCCCCATGCCGAGAAGCGGGGCGTGAAGCTCGCCCTGGAGAACAAACAGCGGGGATCCAACCGGGACCTCGTCCTCACCCCCGAGGAACACGCCGAAGTGCTCGGGAAGTTCCCGGGCCTCTGGGCCTGCCTCGACTTCGGTCACCTCCACACCCTGGGATTGGACCCCGCGGGGTTCGCACGGGCGCTGGCGGGGAGGCTCCTCCACGTGCACCTGCACGACAACCGGGCCCAGGGGGACGACCACCTCCCCCTCGGGCGGGGGACCCTGGACTGGAGGAGGTGCGTCGCCATCCTGGAGGAGCTGGGGTTCCGGG
Source organism: Caldisericota bacterium (assembly GCA_013151115.1). GTDB lineage: Bacteria > Bipolaricaulota > Bipolaricaulia > Bipolaricaulales > Bipolaricaulaceae > UBA3571. The sequence goes on along the minus strand of JAADIW010000080.1, from coordinate 9,499 downwards.
GGACGGTGATCCTCGAGGTCCCGGACCCCGGGGGGCTCGCGGAATCGGTGGGGCTGATCGCGGATGGCCAGGGTTGAGGGGTGGCTGTGGGGCTATTTCCTCGCCAACGCCGCCGGTGGCGCCGCATCCCTCCTCATCCCCCTCTACGCCTATCACCTGGGGGGGACCGCCACCGACGTGGGGGCGCTGGCGAGCACGGCGAGCCTCGCCGGGATCCTGGGGAGCATCGTGTGGGGCAAGGCCGCCGACAGGCTCAAGCTCCGCCGTACCTTCGTGATCACCGGCTTCTGGGGGTTCGGCGCGTTCTACCTCTTCCTCCCGTTCATCGGGAGGATCACGGAGCTCTTCTGGCTCAACGCCCTCGCCACCTTCCTGTGGATGTCCCAGGCCACGGTGGCCACGCTCTTGGTGTTGGAGAGCTATCCCAAGGCCGATTGGGAGGCCGGCCTGGGGCGATTCAACCGCTACGCCGGCTTCGGGTGGATGGTGGGGCTGGGGATCGGGGCCATGTGGACGGGCGTGTTGCCACGGGCTGTCGGGGAGGGATGGGCATTGCGTTCGCTGGGCGTCATAACGGCGTTCCTCGGCCTCGGGGCCGGCGCCCTCGCGCTCGCCACCGTGCCCGAGCCCAAGGTCTCACGGCCGAAGCGGACGTTCCTGGGCACCATGGTCGCCGTGGGGAACTTCCTCGTGGAGCGGTTCCGCTACGCCCCGGCCCGGATCTATTACCGGCTCGGGCCCGTCCAGATCCTGCGCATCCTCCAGGGGAAGACCAAGGTCGGCCCGGACCTAACCCTTTACTTCTACGGAGCGCTGCTCGCCGCCACGGGGTTTTCCGTGTTCTTCGTCCCGCTCCCGTTGTACCTGCGGGCCGTCCTCGGGATCCCAAACGGCCTCGTCTTCGCCCTGTACATCCTCCACAACGGGATGAACGCCTTCTCCTACAACTGGGCCCGACGCCTGATCCTGCGTATCGGACATCGGCCGGTCCTCGGGCTCGCCCTCTTCGTGCGGACGCTGGTCTTCCCCCTGTTCGGCCTCCTCTCCGTCTTACCGGGGCTCCACCTGGTGTTGGTGCCCCTCTTCTTCCTCATCACCGGGGTCACGTGGGCGTTCTTCCAGCTCACGGGGATGGCCATCGTGTCGCGGCTGGCGCCCACGGGCAGCAAGGGCGAGGCGATGGGGATCTATAACGCCCTCATGGGGCTGAGCACGGTGCTCGGGGCGATCATCGGGGGGTTCCTCTCCGACACACTGGGGTACGCCGCGGCCTTCATCGCCGCAGGGGCGCTCATCTTCATCGCCCTCCCCATCGTCCTCCTGGAGTCCAGACCCATCTACGAGGAGGTGGAGCTCCCCTCACAGGAGCCCCACTGACCGCAGGCCGCCGCGGAGGGCCTCATCCTGCAGGTCGTTGATGAGGCGGTAACGGGGTCGGTTCGCGCGCCGATAGGCCACGGAATGACGTGGCACGATGCCGGTCTCGGCCAGCATCTCCCCGTAGCCCCGGAGGCGGTCCGGGTGGAAGGGGATGGCCCCTTCCGCGGCGAGCTCCACCACGATCCGCCAACGCTCCCAGAACTCCGCGGGATCCGCGCCCCGGCGGGGTTGGGACAGGAGGACGTCGAGCAGGGCTTCGGGGTCGACGCCCCGGCGCTTCGCCGGCCGGAGGTTGAGCCGGTAGATCCGGCCCCGCGGGTCCACTGGCTCGAAGAGGGGCTCGTCGGGGAAGTCCCGTCCCTCCGCCCAACGCCATTCCTCCAGGAACTCCCGCGCGAAGCGATCCGGATCGGAGAGGAGATGATCGGCCCCGAACACCCCTTGGTACACGAGCTTCGCCAGGTCCTCCACCCCGAACGCCGGGTGGACGCGGCGGTGGAGCTCGATGAGCCCCAAGAGTTCGCCCTTCATTCGCCCTAAGATAGAATCTCGCCGGAGGGGGGATCAAGTGAAGATCGGCGTCACCGGCCATCCCGGGGTGGGGAAGACGACGCTGGTCCTCAGGGTTGTGGAGCGGGTGCCCCTCAAGTGCGGCGGCATGATCACGAGGGAGATCCGCAAGATCGGACGCCGGGTGGGGTTCTCGGTCCACGACATCCTCACCGGGGAGGAGGGGGTGCTCGCCCACATCCACCTCGGACGCGGTCCCAAACTTGGTCGCTACCGCATAAACCTGAAGGACCTGGATGAGATCGGGGCGGCCGCCATCGAGCGGGCGCTCGCGGAGTGCGAGCTCGTGGTGGTGGACGAGGTGGGCCCGATGGAACTCCACTCGGAGCGGTTCGTCCGGGCGGTGGAGCGAGCGCTCGAGTCAGACAAGCATCTCCTCGTCACCGTACACCGGGCCTCGAACCACCACCTCGCCTACCGCATCCGGCACGAGGTAGACCGCTTCTACCGCCTCAGCGCCAGCAAACGCGATCGGATCACCGAGGAGATAATCGGGCTCCTCGCGCGCCTGGCCCGGTGAAGTGGGGCCAGGGGCGGAAGGTCCGGCATCGGGTGACCGGCGATAAAAAGGAGGGGCCCAGAAGCGGGCCCCTCCGGATGGGTCGGCCGCGTAACGGGGCTTAACCGGTGGGGACCTCCGCGGCCTTGATGGCGCGGATGAGGAAGAGGTCGAGCCTCGCGCTCAAGGCCTTGATGCGGACCACGTGCTTCCCGAG
>JAADIW010000080.1:0-6773 GCA_013151115.1 Caldisericota bacterium | reverse complement strand
GGATCAGCCCGCCGATGATCCCCAGGAGCCGCGCGGCCTCCTCGGGGGACAGGGCGCTCATAGCGCCTTTGAGATAGGCCTCGATCCAGTCACGCACTTCCCCGAATCTCCCCGGCCCGGCAACGCCACGGCCCATGGGACCGCGCTCCGGTCCACCCATGGGGGCCACGTGTGCCCTGAGCCGTTGGCCGATGCCGCGCTCGAACACGTCCTCGATGCGGTGCAGGGCGAGCGAGAGGACGATGAGCTCCTTTAGGGCCTCCTTGCCGGGCTCCTCGGTCTCCTCGAGGGCCTCGAGGGAATCGCGGGCGAGTTCCATCGGGGCCGTCAGGGCCTCCTTGAGGGCCGGCATATCCTCGACCGCGTCCCAGAGGGCTTTGAGCTCGACGGCGATGGCCTTGACGAGCTCGGGGAGCTTCTCCGGCACCCGCGGCGCCGGCGCCGCCCCGGGACCCATGGGCTGGGCGAGCCCTCCCAACATCAGGGACAGCGCGATGGCGGTCCCGGCCATGAACTTCGCCGACCTCGATAACCTCATGTCCTACCTCCTTTTGCGGATCCGTTTTTTTGGCCGTGCTCCGGCCATGTGCGGGAGCGAGGCTAGCCGGGACCGGGTCGCCGATGAACCTCAACGGGATCAACGCGGCGGTCAAAGGCGGGTCAAAAGACGTTGATATCCTTGTTGTCCGTACGGCTTTGGTCTACCTTCTGGCCGTGGAGGCACGTATGGGAAAGGCGGCGGCCCTCGCCCTGACCCTCGGGATCACGCTCATCGGTGGGGCCGTGGCCCTGGCCCTCCTGGGCCGCGGCGGGGCCGGGGAATTCGAAGCGTTCCGCGACCGGAGTTTGGATTACGTCGCGGCCTTCGCCGAGGCCGCCGCGGGATGGTTGGCCGAGGGGGAACGGGGAACCCTCGAGGACGCGGCGCGGTTCATGCTGCTGGGGAGCGCCGTGCTGGTGGAGGTCGTGTGGAGGGGGGAGGAAGTGGTGCGGGAAGGGCGCGGCGATCTCTCGCCGCCGGCGCTCGCGGCGCCCCCATCGGGGGCGCGGGCCGCCACCGTGGAGGGAGGGGAGTTCCTCGAGGTCCTCTATCCCCTGGGGGACGAAGGGAGTTACGTACGTGTGTGGCTCGAGGTTCCCTTCCAGGGGGGTAGATCCCCGTGGGCCCCGATAGCCGTCGGGATCCTCGCTTTCCTGGGGATGGGCGCGCTCGGGGGATCCGTCTACCTCGCGCGGGGGAGGCGCCCGTCCACCGCGGGCGGGACCAGGGCGCTCATCGAGGTGGGGAGCCTGACGATCGACGAGGGGAGCAAGGAGGTGCGCCTTTGTGGCAGGACCGTCAAACTCTCGCCGAAGCAGTACGCGCTCCTCGTGCTCCTCGCCCGGGAACCGGGCCGGGTCTTCTCCGACCGGGAGATCCTGCGGGAGCTGTGGCCCGATTCACGGTACGCGAACTCCAAGGACGTAAAGCAATACGTGTACCTCCTGCGGCGACGGCTGGGGGAGGTGATGCCGGGGGCCGAGGCCCTGATCGCCACCGTGCCGGGCTTCGGGTACAAGCTCCTTTCCCCCGAAGAGATCGGGTTGACCGAGCGTTGATGTACTTTAGACCGACGCGGCGCTAAAGTGAGAGCCACGATGAACGCGACCAAGAAGGCCCTGTTGGCCGCGCTCCTCCTCGCCGGCGGGGCGTTGGCGCCCGCCCAACCCCCCGCCGAGATAGGCCCGGCGGAGGGGATCGCCGATCAAGCGATCTCCCTCGCGCGGGAACTCCGGCTCGCCATGTACTACGCCGCGCTGGCCGTATACGCTCCCACCCCCACGGATCAACGCCTTTACATTCAACAGGTCGTGAATCTCATCGAGGGGGAAGGGGGGGAACACACCGTGGCCGCGCCTCCGGCGAGGCCCCCGCTCCCCGGGATGCTCGCGCGCCTCGAGCTCATCCGGAAGGCCATGCCCCCCGATGTCCCCCCGGGCAAGCGGCGTGTCCTCTCCCTGATACTGACCAACATCCGCTCCTTTCTGGGGTTCGCCCTCGACGAGTCCCTGGCCGCCCTGCGGCGGGGCGATATCGCCGCGGGGGCCGAGCACATGCGCAAAGCGTTCGCGTTCCTGTACGCCGCCTGGGGGATAGAGGTGGAAACACCGTACTTAGGGGGGATATGGCTCCTCCTACGCCACCTGGGGTACCAACAGCGCCCCATGTCCCCCGAAGACCCACGGCCCTAAGGGCCTTTCAGGGGGAGCGTGAAGCGGATCGTGGTCCCCTCGCCGGGGGTGCTCTCCGCCCAGATCCGCCCGCCGTGGGCCTCCACGATGGCCTTGGCGATGGCCAACCCCAGGCCCGAGCCCTCCTCGTTCCGCGAACGGTCGACCTTGTAAAACCGCTCGAAGATGTGGGGGAGGTCCTCGGGCGGGATCCCGGGCCCGCGGTCGCGCACCGACACCAGCGCCTCGCCGTCCTCGCGCCCCACCGCCACCGTGACCGTGCTCCCGGATGGGGCGTACCGGATGGCGTTGGCGAGGATGTTTCCCAGCACCTGGCGGATCCTCCGCGGATCGGCCTCCACGGGGAGCCCCCGCCGGAGGCGGACCTCGAGCTCGACCCCCTCCTCCGCGGCCACGGGACGGACCGCGTCGCACACGCGCTCCACCAGCTCCGAGAGGTCGAACACCTCCCGCTCCAACGGGAGCGTGCCGGCCTCCGCCAGGGTCAGCTCCCGCAGATCCTCGACCAGCTTCCCCAGCTGCAGGGTTTCCTCGTAGACCGGGGCCAACGCCTCGGGGGTTAGGGGGAAGATCCCGTCCAACATGGCCTCGAGGTTCCCCTGGATCACGGTGAGCGGGGTGCGGAGTTCGTGGGCGATGTCGGCGAGGAGGTTCCTCCTGGCGCGCTCGGAGCGCTGCAGGGCCTCGGCCATGCGGTTGAACGCCCGGGCGAGCTTCCCCAACTCGTCCCGGGCCCGGACCTGTACCCGGTGGGCGAGGTCGCCCGCGGCGATCCGCTCGGTGGCCCGGATCAAGCGCCGCAGGGGCGACGAGAGCTGCCAGGCGAGCATCGCCCCCAGGATCCCCGCCGCGGCGACCCCGATGGCCATCCCCACGAAGGAGGCGTTGCGGACCGACTCCAAGAAGCCCTCCTCCAGGGGGCCGAGCTCCCCCCTCAGGGGGACCAACGCCCCCACCACCTCGCCCCCCACCTCCACGGGGATGCTGTACCGCAGACGATCGGGAGGGACGCGTTCCCCAGGGATGCCACGCCCCTTTTGGCATGCGATCACCCGGCCCTCGGTGTCCACCAGGGCGTATTGGCTCATGGGACCCGCCTGGCGTATCACCCCGCCGGCCCACTTGAGGTTTATCTCCAGGGTGAAGAACCGCTCCACGCCGTCCCACGAGCGGTTCTTCGCCCAAAAGGCCCCGAGGAGCTCGGCCACCTCCTTGGCGTGGGCTTCACGGGCCTTGGCGAGGTAGAGGTCGAAGCGCTCGTGGATCCCCCGGGTGGTGAAGAGATACGTCCCGCCCACCGCCACCAGCACCACGGCCACCATGGCCAGGACGAGCTTCCAGCTGAACGACATCGTCCTCACCCGCCCGCCTGGAATTTGTAGCCCACCCCGTGCACGGTGAGGATGAACTCCGGATTCTTGGGGTCGCGTTCGATCTTGTGGCGGAGGTTCTTGATGTGGGAGTCGATGGTGCGGGGGAAAGAGGCGTAAGACCTCTCCTGCACCGCGGAGAGGAGTTCCCGGCGCGTGAAGACCTTGCCCGGGTGGCGTGCGAGGTAGGCCAACAGGTCGAACTCTATCGGGGTGAGGTCGACGGGCTTCCCGTCCAGCCGTACCTCGCGGGAAGCGAGATCGATCTCCAGGGGGCCGTAGGTGAGCTTCTCCGGCTCCCGCAGCCCCTCCGCCCGGCGGAGCACGGCCCGCACCCGCGCGGCGAGCTCGCGCAACGAGAAGGGCTTGGTTACGTAATCATCGGCCCCCAGCTCCAACCCCGCCACCCGATCCGCCTCCTCGGAGAGGGCGGTGAGCATGATGATGGGCACGTCCGACTCCCGGCGGATCCGGCGCGCGAGCTCCAAACCGTGGAGCTTGGGGAGCATGAGGTCGAGGATGATCAGGTCGGGCTCTAGATCCTTGTACAGCCGCCAGCCCTCCTCGCCGTCGAACGCCACTTCCACCCGATACCCCTCGCGCATGAGGTAGGCCTGCACCATGCGGGCGATCTCGCGTTCGTCCTCCACCAAAAGGATCGTTTTCATGGCGAAAAAGTATACAGGGGCAATCGGGGATCGCCCCTGGCGTTGCTCGGCGCCTCCGTGTTCGAAAGCGGGCTCTTGCGCACCTCATTCTCCCCCCTCCCTCTGTAGAGCCCGTGCAAGGGTTGCGCAGATTCTGTGGAGGCCCTTAAGATGAATTGAGATGGGACTCGAGGGCCTTCTATTCCCGAAGTCGGTGGCCCTGATCGGGGCGTCTCCCAAGGAGGGAAAGCTCGGAAACGTCCTGTTCAGGAACATGTCGAGCTTCCCCGGGCGGTTCTATCCGGTCAACCCCAAGTACCGGGAGATCGAGGGGGTGAAGTGCTACCCCAACGTCTCGGCCCTCCCCGAGGTCCCCGACATGGCGGTGGTGATCATCCCCGCTGACCCCGCGCTCGCCGTCGTCGAGGAGTGCGGCCGCGTGGGGATAAGGAACGTGGTGGTCATCACCGCGGGGTTCAAGGAAGCGGGGCCGGAGGGGGCGGTGCGGGAGAGACGGCTGGTGGAGATCGCGCGCAGGTACGGGATCAACGTCCTCGGGCCGAACTGCTTCGGCCTCATCTCCACCGAGGCCGGCCTGAACGCCACCTTCGCCGTGCGGGGAGCGCTGCCGGGCAACATCGCGTTCCTCTCCCAGTCGGGGGCCTTCTGCACCTCGGTCCTGGACTGGGCGTGGGAGGAGAAGTTGGGCTTCTCCCACTTCGTGTCCCTCGGGAACAAGGCCGTGCTGAACGAGGCCCATTTCCTACGCCCGTTCGCCGAGGATCCGGATACCAAGGTGATCGTGGCGTATCTGGAGGGGATCGCCGATGGGGGCGCGTTCATCCGCATCGCCCGGGAGGTGGTGAAGACGACCCCCATCGTGGTCCTGAAGGCAGGCCGCACCGAGGCCGGGGCCCGGGCGGTCTCCTCCCACACCGGGACCCTCGCGGGTTCCGACGCCGCCTACGAGGCGGCGTTCAGGAAGTGCGGGGTCATCCGGGCCCGGAACGTGGAGGAACTGTTCGATTACGCCTACGCCCTTGCCAAGCAGCCCATCCCCAGGGGCAGACGCGTGGGGGTGATGACCAACGCCGGGGGAGCGGGGGTGATGGCGAGCGACGCGGTGGAGGAACACGGGCTCGAGCTCGCCCGCTTCGATGAGGGCACGGCCAGGGCGCTGGGGGAATTCCTTCCCCCCGCGGCCAACATCTACAACCCCGTGGACGTCCTCGGCGACGCCCGCCTCGACCGCTACAAGAAGGCCTTGGACCTCGTGATCGATGATCCCAACGTGGACATGGTCGTAGCGCTCTCGGCGCCGGCGCCCCTCATCCCCTTCCCCGAGCTCGCGCGCGCCGTCTCCGAAGCCATGCGCCGGTCGGGCAAGCCCCTCACCGTGAGCTTCATGGCCGGCGATCTCGGCGAGGAGGCCGAGGAGGTGCTGCGTGCGGCCGGGATCCCCAGTTATTTCGACCCCTCACGGGCCGTGCGGGCCCTGTCCGTCCTCCACCGCTACGCCGAGGTCAAGGCCCGGGAGTGGGAGGAGCCGCGGGAGCTGTCGGTGGATCGGGAGCGTGTGCGGGCGGTCCTGGAACGGGCCCTCGCGATGGGGAAGTCCCAGCTCGGAGTGGAGGCGATGGAAGTGCTCTCGGCGTACGGGATCCCGGTGGCGCCCTGGGGACTCGCCCGCACCCCCGATGAGGCCGCGGAGATCGCGGCGAAGCTCGGGGGTCCGGTGGTGCTGAAGTTGGTATCGCCGGACCTCGTGCACAAGACGGAGGTGGGGGGTGTCGTCCTCGACGTCCCGGCGGAGGCGGCGGGCGAGAGGGCCGAGGCGATGCTCGTCCGCGCGGCCTACCGCTTCCCTCGGGCACGGATCGAGGGGGTGCTCGTGCAGAAACAGCTGCCACCGGGGAGGGAGGTCATCCTGGGCTCGGTGCGCGACCCCCAGTTCGGCCCCCTGGCGATGGTGGGGTTGGGGGGGATATTCGTGGAAGTCCTGCGGGACGTGGTCTTCGGGGTCGCCCCCCTTTCCCCGGGGGAGGCACGGGAGATGGTGGAATCGATCCGGGGGTACGCCCTCCTGCGCGGGGTCCGGGGGGAGCCGGGGGTGAGGGTGGAGGCCGTGGCCGAGGCCCTGGAGCGGGTGTCGCATCTGGTGCATGACTTCCCCGAGATCGTGGAGCTTGATGTGAACCCGCTCCTCGCCTACCCTGATCGTGTGGTGGCCGTGGACCTGCGGATCACGTTGTCGAGGGGGGAGAGGTGAAACGCGTCTACTTCGCCGCGGTGGAGGAGAAGGCGGGGAAGACCTCGCTGATCCTGGGCATCGGGGGGCTCATATCGGGCGGGGTGCGCTATCTGAAGCCGGTGGGGCGGGCGAACACATACCGGAACGGCCGCCCCTTCGATCGCGACGCCGAGGTGGTCGCGGAGGTATTGGGCCTGGGTCCCCCCGAGGAACTGGTTCCCCTCGTATCGAGCGAGTACCCCCGTCATTGGCGTCACCCCGAGGATGCGTGGG
>JAADIW010000059.1 GCA_013151115.1 Caldisericota bacterium | reverse complement strand
GTTGCCCGTCTCCAGTTTCTCCCGCAGCGGACGGGGAACCGCCTCGAGCTTCACCAGGTACCGGCCCTCCCCCAACGGGATCGCCCCCTCCACCGGGGGATCCCGCGAGACGACCTCCACCCAGGGGAGGGTAAGCACGGAATCGATGGCGGTCTTGGTGAGGTAGGGGAGGGCGATCTCGATCACGGTGATCCCGCCGCTGAGGAAGAACGCGGCCACGAAAAGCCACAGGTACGGGCGCAAGTACCGGGACAGCCTCCGCAGGAGGCGCAGGTCGAACGCCTTCCCGAGCTTCTCGTCCTCGAGGTACCCGCTCCCGTGCCTCATCGCGCCAGGCTCATCTGGAGCTCGTAGAGCCTCGCGTAGAGGCCCCCGTTGGCCACCAGCCGCCGGTGGTCCCCCTCCTCCACGATCCGCCCGCCGTCGAGGACGACGATCCAGTCGGCATCACGGACGGCGGAGATGCGGTGGGAGATCACGATGGAGGTCCGTTCCCGGAGGACCCCCCGGAGGTTGCGGATGATCTCCTCCTCCACCCTCGCGTCCACGGCGGAGAGGGTGTCGTCGAGGATCAGGATGGGGGCGTCCATCAGGATCGCGCGCGCCAATCCCACCCGCTGGCGCTGTCCCCCCGAGAGCGAGATCCCCCGCTCCCCCACCACCGTGTCGAGGCCCTCGGGGAAGGCCTCGACCTCCTCCCATAGCCCGGCGAGCTTGGCGGCCTCGATGATCTCCGCCTCGCGCGCCTCGGGCCGCCCGAAGGCGATGTTCTCCCGGATGGTGGCAGAGAAGAGGAACACGTCCTGGGGGGCCATGGCGATGGCGCGGCGGAGCTCCTCCAGGGCGAGATCCCGCACGTCCACGCCGCCGAGGAAGAGGGTTCCCGGCGGGGGGTCGTAGAGACGCGGGATCAACCGCACGAGCGTGGTCTTGCCCGAGCCCGTGAGCCCCACCACCCCCAGCGTCATCCCCTCCTCGACCACCAGCGTGATGTCCCGGAGGGCCGGCGAGGACCCGGTGGGATAGGTGAAGGTGAGGCCGCGGAACTCGATCCGCTTCGCCCGGGGCATGGGCCGGGGCCTCGGCGGGGAGGCGATCTCCGGCTCCTCGGCCAGCAACCGCTCGATCCGCTTCATGGACGCGGCGCCCCGTTGCAGGAGGTTCACGATGAACCCCACGGCCATCATGGGCCAGACCAACATCCCCAGGTAACTCGTGAACGCCACGAAGTCGCCCAGGGAGAGGTCCCCGACCAGCACCCCCCGGCCCCCGAACCAGAGGACGATGGCCGTCCCCAACCCGCCCAGGACCCCGATCAGGGGCCGGAAGATCCCCCATACCCGCACCAAGGCGATGTTCTCCCGGATGAAGGCCCTGTTGGTCCCGGCGAATACCTCGGCGATCCCCTCCTCCCGGGCGGTGGCCCGGATGACCCTGATCCCGGAGATGGCCTCGCGTACACGCTCGGTGAGGTCGGCGAAGGTCTCCTGGACCCGCTCGAACCGGCGGTGGATCACGCGCCCGAACCCGAGCACCACCAGGGTCACGAGGGGGAGGGGGGAGAAGGCGTACAGGGTGAGGCGCGGGGATATGGAGACGAGGAACACAAGCGAGAAGGACACCATGAACAGCGCATCCGCCGCGAGCAGCACCCCCATCCCGCACGCCCGCCGCACCGCCTCCAGGTCGTTGGTGGCATGGGCCATGAGATCACCGGTCGTGTGGCGGAGGTAGAAGGAGGGGGAGAGCCGCAGGAGGTGGGAGAACAGCCGGTTGCGGAGGTCACGTTCGATCCGGCGGCCCGCGCCGAAGAGGAGCATCCGCCACGCGAACCGGAAGGCGAACGTCATCGCCGCGAGCCCGAGGAGGTAGAGGCCGTAGCGGGGGAGGCGCTCCCCTATCCCGGCCACGAGGTCGTCCACCGCCGCCCTGATGACCAGGGGGGCGAGGAGATGGGCGACGTCCACGAGGAACAGGGCGAGGACCCCCCAGAAAAGAAGGCCCCGGTAGCGCCAGAGTTCCCGCAGAATGCCCTTCATCTCGCGCGCGGCATTTTATCCCGCGCCCCCTTCCAGTTCCCGATAGGCGCGGAGGAATTTCCCCAATCGCTCCCGGAGGCCCTCCAGGTATCGGGCCCACGCGGCGAGTAGTTCGCGGCCGTGGTCGGTGAGGCGGTACACCCGGCGGGCCGGGCCCCCGCCCCCGGTGTCCCAGGCCGAGACCACCGCCCCTTCCTCCTCCAGGGCCCGGAGGGTGCGGTAGAGGATGCCGGGATCCACGGGGAGTCCGGCCCCCACGAGCTCGTCCAGGAGCTGATAGCCGTGGGCGGGCCCCCGGGCGAGGGCGAGGAGGAGCCAGGGGAGCACGAGCCCCCGGACGCGGGGCGGATGGCGGCCGTGGTGATGGTGATGATTATGGCACATAGGTGCTCAAAACATATACCGGGGACGCCGACGGCTCAACCTCCGGTGCCCGTCAGCCTCCGGTACAAACGCAGGTACTCGCGGGCCGAGGCCCCCCAGGAATGGTCCTCCCGCATCCCCCGGACCATCAACCGCCGCCACGCCTCGCGGTCCTCCCGATAGAGATCCACCGCGCGCCGCAGCGCCCCGAGCATCGCCTCGGGGGAGTAGTCCTCGAACACGAAGCCGTTGCCGGTGTCCGTCCCGGGATCGTATTCCCGCACCGTGTCGCGGAGCCCCCCCGTGGCCCGCACCACCGGCACCGTACCGTACCGCAGCGAGTACATCTGGTTCAGACCGCACGGCTCGAATTTGGAGGGCATGAGGAAGATGTCGGCGGCGGCCTCGATCCGGTGGGCCCACTCCTCCGAGAACGCGATGAGCGCCGCGGCCCTCCCGGGGTATCTCCTGGCCGCCCCGCGGAAGAACTCCTCGTACGCGGGGTCCCCGGTCCCCAAGAGCACGAACTGGATCCCCAGGGACATCATACGCTCGAACGCCGCCATCACGAGATCGAGGCCCTTCTGATCCACCAACCGCGAGATCATCCCCACCAGGGGGACGTCCGCCTCGGGGGCGAGGCCGAGCTCCCGCTGGAGCCGCTCCTTGTTGACCACCTTCCCCGCGGGGTCGTCGGGGGAGTAATGGGCCCAGATGTGGGGGTCGGTCTCCGGATCCCAGACCTCGTAGTCCACCCCGTTCAGGATCCCGACGAGTTCCCCCCTCCGCGCCCGCTCCCGCAGGACATCCTCCAGCCCCTCCCCGTCCTCCTGGATCTCGCGGGCGTAGGTGGGGGAGACGGTGTTCACGAGGTCCGAGAACACGATCCCCCCGTAGAGGAGGTTAAGCCGCCCCCGGTGGGTGAGGGCGTCGCGGGCCGCGGCGGGGAGACCGAGGCCCCCCGCCCGCTCCCGCGGGTACGTGCCCTGGTAGGCGAGGTTGTGGATCGTGAGGAGGGCCGCCGCGTCGGTGCCCCCGACGGTGCGGGCGTACACGGGCACGAGGGCGGCATGCCAGTCGTGAACGTGGAGGACGTCGGGGGAGAACCCCACCGCATCGGGGAGCTCCAGGGCCACGCGCGAAAGCAGCGCGAACCGTTCCAGGGAGTCGGGGTACTCCTCGCCCCCCTCCCCGTAGATCCCGGGCCGGTCGAAATACGGGGGGTAGTCCAGGAAGTAGACCGGGACCTCCCCCTTGGGGAGCGCTCCCCGGAGGATCACGCAGGCCCTCTCCTCGCCGGCGATGGGAACCCTCGCCCCGCCGCAGCGCTCGAGCTCGGTCTTATCCTCCACACCACGGTAGCGGGGGATGAAGATCGCCGCCTCGACCCCCAGCTCCTTGAGGGCACGGGCCAACGCCGGCACCACATCGGCGAGGCCCCCCACCTTGGCGAAAGGGGCACATTCCGCTGCCACGAACAGGATCTTCAAATTTCCCCTCCTCGGCTGGACTATAACGGGGGACACGACACGGGACAAAGATCCCCGCGCGGACACGCCTTTTTTCGGCGGACGCGACGGGGGCTACAATGCCACGGGAGACACGTTCGGGCGGAGGAGGCGATGGAGCTCAGGGGCGAGGCGATCTGCGGCAGCGAGGAGCGTTCCGACGCCCTGGTGCGTGTGCGCCCCGCGCGTTCCCTCACGGTGAGGATCTCCTCCAAAACCGGTCCCATGTACGAGGACCGCATCCGGGAGGTCATCGCGGAGGCGCTTCGGGAACTGGGGGTGAGCGGAGCGGAGGTGGAGGTACGGGAACAGGGGGCCTACGACCACGTGATCCGTGCCCGCTTGCTCTGCGCCCTCCAGCGGGCGGGCGGGGGACGGGAGCCGTTCCTGCGGCCGCGCCCCATCGCCTGTGCGCGGGGGGGGAGCCCCAGGGTAAGGTTGCGCCGGTCCCGGTTGTACGTCCCCGGCAACAACGCGCGGGTACTGGCGTTCGTGGATACCTTCGCCCCGGACTGTGTCGTCCTGGACCTGGAGGACTCGGTCCCCCCCGGCGAAAAGGACGCCGCCCGGTTCCTGGTGCGGGAGGTCCTCACGGCCATGGATTTCGGGGATACCGAGGTATGGGTGAGGATCAACCCCCTTCCCCGGGGCGGACTGGAGGACCTGGAGGTGGTCCTCCTGGGTCGGCCCCACGGGGTCTGCCTCCCCAAGGTCGAGTCCCCGGCGGAGGTGGCCGAACTGGCGGGGCTCCTCTACGAGCTCGAGGGCCGCTACGGGATCCCGTGGATGGTCTGGATCATGCCCGTCATCGAGTCCCCAAAGGGCGTCCTCGCCGCGCCGGAGATCGCCGCGGCCTCGGAGCGGGTGACTTGCCTGGCGTTCGGGGCCGAGGACTACGCCGCCGAGACGGGATGCGAGCGATCGTGGGAGGCCCTGCTCTGGGCGCGGTCCCGGATCGTGGCCGCCGCGGCCGCCGCCGGGATCCAGGCATCGGACACGGTGTTCCCCGATATCGAGGACGAGGAGGGGCTCATCGAGGAGACGAGGCGGGCCAAGGCCCTGGGGTTCGACGGCAAGGGGGCCATCCACCCCCTGCAGATCGAGCCCATCCACCGAGCCCTCGCCCCGGCCCCGGAGGAACTGGAATGGGCCCGGGGGGTTGTGGCCGCCGCGGGGGAAGCGGAGCGGAAGGGGCTGGGCGCCGTGGCCTATCGGGGCAAGATGGTGGACCGGCCCGTGCTCCTGCGGGCCAAGCGCATCCTCGAGATGGCCCGGGCGCTGGGGATGGAGGTGGGGGATGCCGCGTAACGCCGTGGGCCGGGAGATCCCGGGGGAGGTCGGGGGAAGGCCCGTGAGGCCCTTCCAGGGGGCGTTCGCCACCGTGCCCGAGGGGAGGAAGGCCGCCCCTCCCCTGAAGACGCTCCGCCCCGGCGAGGGAAAGGTCCTCCCCTCACTGGAGGAGGCGATCCGGCGCGTGGGCCTCTCCGACGGGATGACCATCTCCTTCCACCACGCCTTCCGGGACGGGGATCTCCTGGTCCTCAGGGTGGTGGAGACCTGTGCGCGGCTCGGGATTAAGGACCTGCGACTCTTCCCCACCGCCCTTTTCCCCTGCCACGAGCCCCTGATCCGTTACATCGAGGAGGGGGTGGTGACCCGGATCGAGGGCTCCATGAACGGCCCGGTGGGGGCGTTCGTGTCCCGAGGGGGGAAGCTCCGGGAGCCGGCGGTCCTCCGTTCCCACGGGGGCCGGTGGCGGGCCATCGAGTGCGGCGAGGTCCACATCGACGTGGCCTTCATCGCCGCCCCCACCGCCGATCCCTACGGGAACGCCAACGGCATGTGGGGCCCCAGCGCCTGCGGGCCCATCTCCTTCGCGGTGGCCGACTCCTGGTACGCGGACCACGTGGTGGTGGTCACCGACAACCTCGTCCCCTACCCGGCCCTTCCCATCGAGATCGAACAGGGGTACGTGGACCACGTGGTGACGGTGGACCGGGTGGGGGACCCCGGGGGGATCGCCACCGGGACCCTCAGGATCACCCGCTCCCCCACTCAGCTCCGCATCGCCAAGCTCGCCGCCGACGCGGTGATCGCCGCGGGGCTGGTGCGGGAGGGGATGGGGTTCCAAGCGGGGGCCGGCGGGATCTCCCTGGCCGCCACCGACTTCATCGCCAAGGAGATGGCCCGCCGCGGGGTGAGGGCGGCCTTCGCCATCGGCGGGGTCACCATGTACCTCGCGGACATGCTCAAGGAGGGCCTGGTGGGGGCGATCCTCGACGGCCAGGCCTTCGACGCCCGGGCGGTGGAATTCCTCCGGGAACACCCCCGGCATCAGATCATCACCCCCGGCTTCTACGCCGACTACAACTCCCGGGGCTGCGCCACCTACATGCTGGACTTCGCGTTCCTGGGCGGGACCGAGGTGGACCTCGACTTCAACGTGAACGTGAACACCCATTCGGACGGGCAACTCCTCCACGGGATCGGGGGGCACCAGGACGTGGCCGCGGGGGCCAAGGTCACCGTCATCACCATCCCCACCATCCGGGGCCGCATCCCCACCATCCGGGAGTCGGTGACCACGGTGACCACCCCGGGCGAGGTGGTGGACCTCATCGTCACCGAGCGGGGGATCGCCGTGAACCCCCGCCGTCCGGATCTCGCCGAGGACCTCCGGCGGGCGGGGCTCCCGGTGCGGTCCCTGGAGGAGATGCGGGCCGAAGCGGAGAGGCTCGTGGGGGTGGCGAAAAAGCCCGTCTTCGGCGACGAGATCGTGGCCCTGATCCAGTGGCGGGACGGGACGGTGATCGACGTGGTGCGAAAGGTGGTGGGCTGGGAATGAGGGAGGAGATCCTGCGCATATTCCCCGAGATCGGGTGGATCGAGGACGAGGGCCTGCGGGAGGGGGTGATCCGGACCTACGAGCGGGCCCT
>JAADIW010000094.1 GCA_013151115.1 Caldisericota bacterium | reverse complement strand
GGCGGGGGTATATTTTTCGGTGGGGTTGGTGTGTCTAAATACGACCAAATAACCCTGATTTCAAACCGCTATGGAAAAGATCATCATAAGGGGCGCCCGGGAGCACAATCTGAAGGACATCGACCTCGAGATCCCCCGGAACAAGCTCGTGGTGATCACCGGGATCTCGGGGTCGGGCAAGTCCTCCCTCGCCTTCGATACCATCTACGCCGAGGGGCAACGCCGCTACGTGGAGTCGCTCTCCGCTTACGCCCGCCAGTTCCTAGGCCTGATGGAGAAACCCGACGTGGACTTCATCGAGGGCCTCTCCCCCGCCATCTCCATCGATCAGAAGGCCCGCTCTCACAACCCCCGCTCCACCGTGGGCACCGTCACCGAGATCTACGACTACCTCCGTCTGTTGTTCGCCCGCATCGGAAAACCCCACTGCCCCAAGTGCGGCCGCCCCATCGAGCGCCAGACGGCACAGGAGATCGTGGACCGGATCATGGCGCTCCCCGAGGGGACCCGGGTCCAGATCATGGCGCCGGTGGTGCGGGGCCGGAAGGGCGAATACCGCGGGCTCTTCGAGGAACTCCGGAAACAGGGGTTCGTGCGGGTCAGGGTGGACGGGTCCCTCCGGACGCTCTACGAGGAGATCGAGCTCGATAAGAACAAGAAGCACGACATCGAGATCGTCATCGACCGCATAAAGGTCTCCGACAGGAAACGGGGACGCATCGCCGACTCGGTGGAGACGGCCCTGAAGTGGGGCGAGGGGCTCGTGGTCGTCCAGCTCGTGGACCAGGGAGAGGAGCGGCTCTATTCCGAGCACTTCGCCTGCCCCGAGTGTGGTGTCTCCATCGCGGAGCTAGAACCGCGGCTCTTCTCGTTCAACTCACCCTACGGGGCGTGCCCCGAGTGCGGGGGGCTGGGGGTGCGGATGGTGGTGGATCCGGACCTCGTGATCGACAAGCGCAAGTCCATCCGGGAGGGAGGCCTCATCCCCTGGGCCAACTCCCGCTCCCGGTGGCTGTGGGCCCAGATCGAGGGCGTCTGCCAGGAATATAAGATCCCCATGGACGTTCCCCTGGGGAAGCTCCCCAAGCGCAAGCTCGACATCCTCCTCTGGGGGACCGACGAGGAGATCCCGTTCGTCTACACCACCACCTACGGCAGGACCCGCACCTATTGGCGGTACTTCGACGGCCTCATCCCCTCGCTGGAGCAGGCCTATCGCGAGGCACAGACCGATGAGGAGCGGGAGGAGATCGAACAGTACATGTCGGCCCTGCCGTGCCCGGCCTGCGATGGGGCCCGGCTGCGTCCCGAGGCGTTGGCGGTGACGGTGGGGGGAAAGAACATCCACGAGGTCACCCGGATGACGGTGAAGGAGGCCCTGGACTTCTTCGCGGCCCTGGAGGGAAAGCTCTCCGAGCGGGAGAGGATGATCGCCCACCAGATCCTGAAGGAGATCCGGGCGCGCTTGGAGTTCTTGGCCGACGTGGGCCTCGACTACCTCACCCTGGACCGGCCGGCGAACACCCTGGCCGGGGGCGAGGCCCAACGGATCCGCCTCGCCACCCAGATCGGCTCCCAGCTCACCGGGGTCCTCTACGTCCTCGACGAACCCTCGGTGGGGCTCCACCCCCGGGACATAAGACGGCTCCTGCGGACCCTGCGGCGCTTACGGGACCTGGGGAACACGGTGATCGTGGTGGAGCACGACGAGGAGACGATGCGATCCGCCGATTGGATCATCGACCTCGGCCCTGGGGCCGGGGTCCATGGGGGTTACGTGGTGGCCACCGGGACACCCGAGGAGATCGCGCGCTGCGAGCGCTCCCTTACCGGCCAATATCTCGCGGGCAAGCGCACGATCCCCATCCCCGCCGAACGCCGGGTGCCCAAGGGCAAATGGCTCGTCGTCCGCGGCGCCCGGGAGCACAACCTGAAGGGGATCGACGTCAAGTTCCCCCTGGGGCTCTTCGTCTGCGTCACCGGGGTCTCGGGCTCGGGGAAGTCCACGCTGGTGGAGGAGATCCTGTACCGAGGGGTGGCGTGGAAGCTGGGGCTGCATGCCCCCAAACCGGGGGCCCACGACGACATCGAGGGCGTGGAGAACATCGACAAGGTGATCGTCATCGACCAGTCCCCAATCGGGAGGACCCCACGCTCCAACCCCGCCACCTACACCAAGGTATTCGACGACATCAGGAAGGTGTTCGCCGCCACCCCGGAGGCGCGGATGCGCGGGTACTCCCCGGCCCGGTTCTCGTTCAACCTGAAGGGGGGGCGCTGCGAGGCCTGCCAGGGCCAGGGAAAGGTCAAGATCGAGATGCATTTCCTCCCCGACATCTACGTCCCCTGTGACGTCTGCAAGGGGGCCCGCTACAACAAGGAGACCCTCCAGGTCCGCTACAAGGGGCGGAACATCGCCGAGGTCCTGGAGATGACGGTGGAGGAGGCGCTGCGGTTCTTCGAGAACATCCCCCCCATTCGCCACAAGCTTCAGACGCTGTACGACGTGGGTTTGGGCTACATAAAGCTCGGCCAGCCCGCCACGGAGCTCTCCGGCGGCGAGGCCCAACGGATAAAACTCGCCCGGGAACTGGGGCGGCGGGCCACCGGCAGGACCCTTTACATCCTGGACGAGCCCACCACCGGGTTGCATCCCGAGGACGTACGCAAGCTCCTCGGGGTATTGCACCGGTTGGTGGACGCGGGGAACACGGTGGTGGTGATCGAGCACAACTTGGACGTGATCAAGACCGCCGACTGGATCATCGACCTCGGCCCCGAGGGGGGCGAGGGGGGCGGACGGGTCGTGGCCGAGGGGCCGCCCGAGGCCGTGGCCGAGGTAGAAGACTCGTATACGGGCCAGTTCCTGCGCCGGATCCTCCCCTTGGAACGGATCCCCTCTTGACGTGTCCTTTCCCAAAGGAAAGCCGCGCCGTACCGTTTCCTTTACACCAAATGACGTAGCTTGGGATCCAGGCGATCCCGCAGGGCGTCACCCAGGAGGTTGAAGGAGAGAACCGAGAGGGCGAGGAACACCCCGGGGAAGATGATGATCCATGGGGCGCGGATGATGTAGGTACGGCCCTCGTTCATCATCCCGCCCCAGCTGGGCACATAGGGGGGGATCCCCACCCCGAGGAAGTTCAGGGCCGCCACCTCCATGATCGAGAACGCGAACGTGAAGGTGGACTGGACGATCACCGGGGAGAGGAGGTTCACCGCGATATGGCGAACCAGGATCCTACCGGAGGAGGCCCCCAGGGCCCGGGCCGCCTCCACGTAGGTGTTCTCCCGCAGGGAGAGGGTGGAACTGTAGACCACCCGCACCATCCGCGGGGCCCATACCATCCCCACGGCGATGATCACGTTCACCATGCCGGGCTTGCCCATGATGGCCATGAGGGCCAGGGCCAGGATGATGGCGGGGAAGGCCATGATGGCATCGACGATCCGCATGATAAGCATCCCCAAGCGGTCGTAGTAACCGCTGAGGACCCCCAACGGGACCCCGAAGACCAGCGCGAACGCCGAGATGGAAATCCCCAGGATGAACGTCACGCGCGTCCCCACGAGGACACGGCTGAAGATGTCACGACCGAAATGGTCGGTGCCGAAGAAGTGGGCGGCACTCGGGGGCTGCAGGCGGTCCACGACCCGCAGCGCATCGGGATCGTAGGGCACGAAGTACGGGGCGAAGATGGAGATGACCACGAGCGAGAGGAGCACGCCCACGGCGAAGAGGAGCGTCTTCCGGCGCAGGATGAGCTTCACGAATCCCACATCGCCCCCTAGCGGTAACGGATCCGCGGGTCCAGGAACGCGTAGGCCAGGTCGGTGACGAAGTTGATGACCACGTAGAGCACCGCTACCACCAGCATGATCCCCTGGATCGTGGGATAATCCCGCTTGAGCACCGACTGGACGATCAAGCTCCCCACGCCCGGGAGGGCGAACACGTTCTCGGTGACCACCGCCCCGGAGACGAGGGACGCGAACGTGAAGGAGATCACGGTGGTGATCGGGATCGCCGCGTTGCGCAGGGCGTGCTTCAGGATCACCACGGAGTCCCGGAGGCCCTTGGCGCGGGCGGTGGTGATGTAGTCGGCACGGAGGACGTCCAGCATGCTGGAACGGGCGGTCCGCGCCACCAGGGCGGCGTTCACGAACCCGAGGGCGAACGCGGGGAGGATGAGGTTCTTCAGGTTGGCGATGTTGCCGGTGGCGATCACCGAGGTGTAACCGGAGCTGGGGAGGAGGTGGAGCTTCCCCGCGAACAGGACCATGAGCATGAGCCCCAGCCAGAAGCTCGGGATCGACGCCCCGGCCAGGGCCAAGAGGAGCAGGGAGTTGTCCACCCAGCTGTTGGGTCGCACCGCGGCGATCACCCCCGCGGGGATACCCAGACCCACCACCACGATCAGGGCCATGATCCCGAGGAACACGCTCGTCTCGGCCCGCTGGCCGATGATCCGCAACACCGGCTGGCGGAAGAAGATGGACTCCCCCAAGTTCCCACGCAGGAAGTTGGCGAAGTACTTATAGAACTGGACGAATATCGGCTTGTCGAACCCCCACGTCCTGTTCAGGGCCTCTATCTGCTCCGGGGTGGCGTTGGGGCCGAGGAGGACCGAGGCGGGATCGCCGGGGATGAGCTGCATGAGGATGAAGGTGATAGTGACGACCAACAGGACGCTCACCACCATCCCCGCGGCCCGGCGCACCACGAAGGACAACATCCGTTATCCGTCCCCCGTTATGGAAAAAGGGGCCTCCCCCGCGGGGGAGGCCCCCGGTCCCCTCACTCCTTCCAGGAATTCCAGAAGTACGGGGCAGCGCCCATGTTGATGTAATCGGTGCCGTAGCCTTTGAGATCGGCGCGCTTGAGGTGGAGCTGGAAGGCGTCGCCGAACTTGATGGTGGGCACCTCGATGTACCAGAGCTCCATGATGGCCTCCCACACCTTGTAGCGCACCTTGAAGGAGGTGATCTGGTTGAGGACCTCCACCAGGATCCGCTTCTGGGGGGTGTCCCACCAGCCGGCGTAGTTCGGGTTCAACGGCAGCACCAGCGACGGGTCGGGGATGGTGTAGAAGAAGGTGAACGCGAGCTCCCACTCCGGGTTCTCCCGGTTGTTGCGGCGGGCAAGGTGGCCTTGTCGTAGACCTGGAGGTCCACGTTGAACCCGACCTTCTTGAGTTGGTCGGCCACCACCAGGGATTGGTTGTACTGGGCGGTCATGTCGCCGGCCACGATGATCCGCAGGGGCTCGCCGGCGTAGCCCGCCTCCGCGAGGAGCGCCTTGGCCTTGGCGGGATCGGCCTGGTCGTACGCCTCGGTGCCGGCGGTGGTATACCAACGGATGCCCGGGGCGAAGTAGCTCCCGTTCAGCTTCCAGAACTTCGGGTCCCCGTAGCCGGCGAGCATGATGGGCTCCATGTCCAGGGCCGCCAGGATCGCCTGACGGATCTTCACGTTCCCCGTGAGGGGCGAGATGGTGTTGATAAGGGCCACCGGGTACACCGGCGGGTGGTCCACGATGATGGGCACGATGTTCGGGTCGCCCTCCACGTTGGGATAGAGGTCGTTGGGGATGTTGACGGCGTAATCGTAGGTGCCGGCCTGTATGCCCACCAACCGCGCGTTGTCCTCGGGGACGAAGTAGAAGATCAGCTCGTCGAAGTAGGCCACGCGCTTACCGGCGTAGCCGCTAGCGGCATCATCCCGGGCCGAATACTTGTCGAACCGGACCAACTTGATGTAGTCGCCGGCCTTCCACTCCGCGAACTTGTAGGGGCCGGTGCCGATATAGTCCTCCGGGGGTATGGGTTCCCCGCCCGCGGCCTCCGCCACCTCCTTGGGGTAGATGCGCGGCCCGCCGTAGATGTTGGCGAGGTAGGTCTCCAGGGGCGCGAAGGGCTGATCGAGCACCATCACCACGGTGTAGTCGTCCACGGCCTTCAGCTCGACCACGTGGCTCCACAGGGCCTTGGAGGTGAGACCGTACTTCCCCCAGCGCTCGAGGGAGGCCACCACGTCCTCGGCCACCAGCTCTTTACCGTTGTGGAAGAGGACGCCCTTGCGCAGATAGAAGGTGACGGTCTTCCCATCGGCGCTGAGCTCCCAGTCCTCGAGCAGCATCGGCCGCGGGGTGTAGTTCTCGTCGAACGCGAACAGGCCCTCGAATACGTGACGTGCGGGGATGCTCGCCGCCACGCCGGTGGTGAGCTGCATGTCCAGGGTGCCTGGCTCCGACGCCAACGCCACCCGGAGTACCCCGCCGGGCGCCGGTCCGGCCGAGACCGCGGCACCGATTCCCAGGACCAGGACCATCAAAACGATCGATTTACGCCACATGCTCCCCCCTTTTCAATCTTAGGTGTTTTGACGAATTGAAGACCTGTATGGGTATGAAATCACCCCCTTCCCCTTTGATAAAAACGCGCGCCATTATAAAGTCAAATGGGCTAGGTTGTCAGCCTGCCTAACAACTTGATAGCATTGCCGGCGACGGGGACCCCGGCTGACAACCCGCGATCGACAAGGAGCGTGGCGATGATCGACCTTACCGTGATAGAGGAGAGGCTCGAGCGCACGGCCCAGCGGGCCCGGGAGCGGGGCATCGTGATCCCCACGTTCAGGCAGATGCGCGATCCCGCCCGATTCGTCCCCGAGGCGGTCAAGGAACGCCTCCGGGGAATCGGCCTGTGGGATCTCCATCCCCTGAACCTCTTCCGCATCACCTGGAAGAACGAGCCCGTTCCCGAGGGGGGGCTGTATGGACCCGTGAACCGCCTCGTCTTCCCCCCCGAGCTCACCGGGGTGGACGCGGTGATCATCGGCCTGGTGGGGAAATGGTTCCCCACCGGCTCGCACAAGGTGGGGGCCACCTTCGGGTGCCTGGTCCCCCGGCTCGTCACCGGACAGTTCGACCCCACCTTCCACAAGGCCGTCTGGCCGTCCACCGGCAACTTCTGCCGCGGCGGGGCTTACGTGGCGAATCTCCTGGCGTGTGAGTCCATCGCCATCCTCCCCGAGGGGATGTCGCGGGAACGGTTCGAGTGGCTCTCCAAGGTGGCGGGAGAGGTGATCGCCACCCCGGGGACGGAATCCAACGTGTGGGAGATCTTCCAAAAGTGCAAGGAACTCCAGGCGACCCGCGAGAACGTGATGATCTTCAACCAGTTCGACGAGTTCGGGAACCACCTCTGGCACTACGCCGTCACCGGACCCGCCATGGAGGAGGTCTTCGGCGAGGAGGCGCGGGACGGCCAGCGTTTGGCCGGGCTCTTCCTCACCTCCGGATCCTCCGGGACCCTGGGGTGCGCCGATTACATCAAGGAGAGATTCCCCCACGCGGTGCTCGGGGTGGGGGAGGCATGGCAGTGTCCCACCCTCCTCTTAAACGGCTTCGGCGAACACAGGATCGAGGGGATCGGGGACAAACACGTCCCTTGGATCCACAACGTGCGGAACACCGACCTCGTGATGGCCATCGACGACGAGTTCTCCATGAGACTGATACGGCTGTTCAACGAGCCGGAGGGCAAGGATTACCTCCTGAAGCAGGGGGTGCCGGTGGAGTTGGTGGAAAGGCTCGACTGGCTCGGGATCTCGTCGGCGGCGAACCTGGTGGGGGCGATCAAGCTCGCCAAGTACTACGAGCTCACCTCCCGCGACGTGGTCCTCACCGTGTTCACCGACTCCATGGAGCTGTATGGGTCCCGGCTACGGGAGATGCGCGAGAAGTTGGGGCCTTACTCGCGCGAACAGGCGGCCATCGATTACCACCGGTTCCTCATGGGGATCGATACCGACAAGGTCCAAGAGCTCACCTACTGGGACCGGCGCCGCGTCCACAACTTGAAGTACTACACCTGGGTGGAGCAGATGGGGAAGTCAGCCGAGGAGCTCCTGGCCCAGTGGTACGACTGGCCCGATTACTGGGACCGGATCCACCGGCAGGTGGAGGAGATCGACCGGCTGATCGAAGCGTTCAACGAGCGCACCGGCCTGCTGAGGGAACTCTAGGCGGCGCGCTTGGGGAGGGCCGGGCGGCGATGGGGCCCTAGAAGAGGGAGAGTTGGTCCGGCCCGCCCTCCTCTTCCAGGGGGATCCTTATCTCCCCGTAGACGCCGTCGTAGCCGGGCCGGATCTCGAGTTCCCCCCGGCGGACCTTGAGGATCGCCCTCCCGATCCTCCCCGGGATCTCGCGCTCGATCTCCTCCTCGGGGAGGTCCAAGAGGAGCGCGAACTCGCCCCCGAAGCGCTCGACGAGCCCGCGGTACTCCTCGAACACACGCTTGGTCCCCGGGCTCGCCCCCAGGGCCTGGGCGATGATCTCCTCCAGGGGGACGAGGGAACGGTAGGGGATGGCCCCCTCCGGGCGAAAGCCCTCCGGCCTATCGGCCAGGGCCTCCACCCGGTGTAGTACCCCCACGGTGAGGGGGCGGCCACAGACGGGACACCGGTTACCCCGTGCCCGGGATTCCCGGGGAGGGAGGACCACGTTACACGCGCGATGTCCGTCGTAATGGTACTTTCCCTCCTCGGGGAAGAACTCGACGGTGAATAGGAACCGCCCGGGATCCCTCTCGCGGATCGCGGCCACGAGCTCCCGGTAACCCAACTCGGGGAGATCGAAGGCGCACGCCTCGCGCCCGAGCTTCGCCGGGGAGTGGGCGTCGGAGAAGGAGACGAGGGCCACCCGATCCAGCGCCGATAGGCGCCAGTTCATGGGGGGATCGGAGGAGAGGCCGGTCTCGATGGCGAAGATCTCCCCCACGTCCTCCCCGAACGCCTCCTCCAGGGAGTCGAACCCGGAGTTGGAGCCGAAGATGGAGTACCAGGGGGTCCAGGCGTGGGCCGGGATCACCGCGGCCCCCGGCGCGGCCCCGAGGATGGCCCGGAGGAGGGCACGCCCGGGGACCCCCAAGGTCGGCCTCCCGTCGGCGGCCAGGTTCCCCAACCGGGAGAGCTCCCGGTTGATCCGGGCAGCGTCCTCCAGGCTCGGCACCAACACCAGGAAGTGGACCCGCCGTTGGCGTCCGTCCTGGCTCCAGATGCAGGAGATCTCGCCGGTGATGAGGAACCGGGTCCCGCCGAACTCGTAGATCCCCTCGCCCGCCGGGACGAGCTTTTCCCGGAGCTCCCGGAACCACTGGGGGTGGGTGAAGTCCCCGGTCCCGAGGAGGTCGATCCCCTTCCACTTCGCCCAGCGGGCCAGGTGTTCGAGGTCCATATCGCGGCTCGTGGCGCGGGAGAACCGCGAGTGGATATGCAAGTCCGCTATAACCCTCACGTGTGGAATTATATATCGGGGCGGTCCCCGTCTTGCGGATCGCCCCCCCGTGCGGTAATCAACAGCGGGGGGTGACGGATGAGGTTCGGCATATGTGCGGTCCTTGTTCTCGGGCTGACGGCGTGCGGGGCCGCGGGGGAACTGCGGATCGGCATCAGCGGCGAGCCGTGGAACCTCGATCCCGCCCTGTACACGGACATCGCTTCGGCCTGGATCATCCAGAACGTCTACGATCCCCTGGTCGAGCTCTCCGTGACGGGGGAACCGCTGCCGGAGTACTCCCTGTGTGAGGCCTGGGAGTTCAACGCCGATGCCACCGCCATCACCCTCCACCTCCGCCGCGGGGTGAAGTTCCACAACGGGGCCGAGCTGACCGCCGCGGACGTGGTCTACAACTTCGAGTGGATCCTCGACCCCGACAACGCCTCCCCGGTGCGTAAGGCCCTGGGCCCCGTGGAGCGCGTGGAGGCCCTCGACCCCTACACCGTGAGGGTGTGGTTCACGTATCCGTTCCCCGAGGCGCTCCAGTATTGGTCCCGGGCCCTCATCGGCATCGTGCCCGCCGGATCCCGATCGGGGGAAGGCAGCCCCCTGACGCGGAAACCGATCGGCACGGGCCCCTATCGGTTCGTGGAGTGGAGGGAGGGGTCCCACATCGTCCTCGAGCCCTTCGGCGACTACTGGCTGGAGGGGATCCCTCCGGCGGATATAAGCCGGGTCAAGTTCGTCTTTTTCCCGGATGAGGCCGCTAAGGTGGCGGCCCTCCTGGCCGGCGCCGTGCATCTGGTGGACTGGGTCTCCCCCCGGGATTTCCTCGCCCTGCGGGACGCGCCCGGGATAGAGGTGGCGCGGATCCCGGGGATCATGCACCAGTACGTGGCCCTTAACCTCGCCTCCCACCCCTTCGGGATCACGAGGGACGAGGTGGGAAACGAACGTGCTTTACAACGTGCGCTGATGGCACGCAAATTCATGATGTACGCCATCGACCGCGAGGAGATCAGGGACGAGGTGTTCTACGGCATGGCCAGCCTCATGTACGGCCCGTGGTACCCCGACTCCGAGTGGTTCTCCCCTCGGCTCCGGGGACGGGTGCTCCACGATCCCGAGCTGGCACGGGAGTACCTCGAGCGGTACTACGAGCTCGGCGGCGAGAAGCCGCTCAAGTTCAGGATAATCGCCACGAACACGGGTTGGTTCGTGGACATCGCCACGCTCATCCAGGCCCAGCTCAAGGAATACGGGGTGGAGGCGGAGGTTATCCCCCTGGAGAAGCGGACCCTGTTCGCCACCCTCAAGACCACGGATTGGGAGGCCGCGGTGGAGGACTTCGCCCACGGGATACCCGCCGTGCTCCGCTGGCTCCATTTCGGCTACTACAAAGTCCCGAACCACAACCATTGGTACCACGAAACCCCCGACCTCCCGCCGCAATACTTCCCCACCCATCCGGGCCACGACGAGTTCTGTCGCCTATGGGACGAGGCCTCCTCGGAGCCCGATCCGCGGAAACGCAAGGAGCTCGTATGGAAGATGGAGGAGATGTTGGTGGAGAACGTGATCCGCATCGACCTCATGATGGTGGACACCCTTCTCGCCTGGCGTGAGGAGGTCCGTTTCGCCGAAGGCGCCGTCCGTCTCCTCGGCACCCTCCATCTCAAGGCCGTGACCGGCTTCGGCGGGGATTAGGGGAAGGGGAGGGTGAGGGCCTATCTCCTCAAGCGCCTGCTGTTCGGGACCCTCACCCTCCTCATCGCGAGTTTCCTCATCTTCCTCCTCCTCCGGATCGTCCCCGGCGGCCCCGTGGACGCCCTCATCGAGGAGGAGTGGGACGACCCCGTGTTGCGGGCCCAGTTGCGACACGAGCTGGGGCTCGACCTCCCGTTGCATCTCCAGTACGTCCGCTGGTTGGGAAAGGTGCTGCGCGGGGATCTGGGCGTTTCCCTGGTGCTCTATCAGGGGGAGCCCGTGGGGAGGATCGTCCTCGCGCGGCTCGGCGTCACGGCCCAGCTCGCGCTGCTCGCGCTGGGCATCGCCTTGGCGGTGGCCTTCCCCGCGGGGATCGTCTCGGCCCTGTGGCGCGATCGGCTGCCGGATCACCTGTTCCGCCTGTTGGCCCTGGGCGGGGTCTCCACGCCCAACTTCTTCCTCGGCATCGCCCTGATTATCGCGTTCGGGATCGGGCTCGGACGGAGCTGGGGCGTGGGCGGATACGTGCCCTTCGGGGAGGACCCATGGGGGTGGCTCCTCCACCTGCTCCTCCCGGCGGTGGTGCTGGGCACCGATCACGCCGCCACCATCTCCAGGATGTTGCGGGCCTCGATGCTGGAGGCGGCGAGACGGGAATTCGTCCTCACCGCCAAGGCCATGGGCATCCCCCGGGCGGAGATCGTGATCCGGGACATGCTCCGGACGGCGATGATCCCGGTGGTGACCGTGATCGGGAACTCGGCGGGGGCGTTACTGGACGGGGCGGTCATCACGGAGGTCCTCTTCCGGCTGCCGGGGCTGGGGAGCCTCCTCGTTCAGGGGGTCTACGCCCGGGATCTCCCGTTGGTCCAGGCGGCGGTGGTGATAGCGGTGGGCATAAGGATCGCCGTCAACCTGATCGTCGATCTGACGTACGGGTTCCTGGATCCCCGGATACGCTACGCCCCGGGCCGCTGATCCACTTCAGTTCGGAGACATGCGCTTGCCCGCGCTATCCCTTTTGTGATAGGATTTTTGTATCGCCCCAA
>JAADIW010000020.1 GCA_013151115.1 Caldisericota bacterium | reverse complement strand
GGCAAGGAGGTGTGAGATGATCGTCACCACCACCGAGACGGTCCCGGGCCATGAGATCGTGGAGATCCTGGGGCTCGTGCGGGGGAACACCGTGCGGGCCCGACACCTGGGACGGGATATCCTCGCCGGGCTGCGGAACGTGGTGGGCGGGGAAGTGGTGGAGTACACCGAGATGCTGTCCAAGGCCCGCGAGGAGGCCCTCCGGCGCATGATCTCCCAGGCGGAGAAACTGGGGGCCGATGCCGTGGTGGGGGTGAGGTTCGCCACCTCCCAGACCATGGCCGGGGCCGCCGAGATCCTGGCGTACGGAACGGCCGTAAAGCTCGCGAGAAAGCCCTGATCCGGCCCCCGGCCGGTCGGACGGGGGGTCCCGATCCCCATCCGCCGACGTCGCGGCACCTCGAGTTGACGGAAACTCTCCTTATACGCTACCTTTGTGCGTGCGTTGGGTTTGGAGCGTCGTGGGGGCGGTACTGGTCGGGGTCGCCGTTGGCCTCTATTTCCTTTACTCCACCACGCCCATCGAGCGGGCCCTCAACCGGGGGGAGTGGGTACATATCCTCTTCGTGGGGGTGGACGAAGGCCGGACGGGCAAACCCGAGGCCGACGCCATTTCCCTCCTGGGGATATCCCCGGATCCGGAGGGGCCCGTCCCCTATTTCCTCCTCTCGTTTCCCCCGAACCTGCTCGCTTACCGGGGGGGCGAATGGAAATCCCTGAAGGATATCTACCGGGACGGTGGCCTGGAGGCCCTGGTGGCCGCGGTGGAGGCCATCGGCGAGGTGGAGGTCCACTACTACGCTGTGGTGGACTTCGCCGGGTTCGTGGATCTCGTCGACGCGGTGGGCGGCGTCGAGATCACGGTTGATAAACCGATCGTCTACGAGGACCAATCCCAGGACCTCCACATCCGCATCGACCCGGGGGTCCGGGTGTTGGACGGGGAGGAGGCCCTCAAGTACGTGCGGTACCGGGGGAGCGAGAGCGAGTACGACCGGATCGCCCGCCAACAAAAGTTCCTGCTGGCCCTCGCCGAGCGGGTCCGCTCACGGGGCCTCCGGGCGCTGCGGGGCCTGTTGGAGCTCGGTCTATCCCGGGTGGACACCAATCTGACGTTGTGGGACGGGCTGTACCTCGCCCGGCGCCTGCGGGACCTTCCCCTCGCCGCGCACCTCTTCCGGGCCGTCCCCGGGCGGGGGTCGAGCGACACGGAGGGGGGAGGCCTGCGGCCCGACTTCGTGGCCCTGCGGAAGCTCCTCACCCACTGGGAGGAGGGGGAGCGCTTCTACACTCGGGGAGAGCTCCGGGTGGTGGTGTTGAACGGGACCGGGGAGCGCTTCCTCGCGCACCGGACACGGGCCCTCCTGGTGGCCCGGGGGGTCAGGGTCCTCCGGGTGGGCTGGGCCGACCGGACCGATTACCCGGAAACGGTGATCGTCGATCTCTCGGGGGATCCCAACAAGGTGGTCGCCCTCAAGGACGCCCTCCTCCCGGGGATCCCGATCCGGGTGGTGGCGGCCGGGGACTTCTCCCCGGAGGATCTCCCCACGCCCATCCCGGAGGGCACCGATCTCATCCTGATCCTGGGGAGGGGGTTCGTCCTTGGCGATTGAGGACCTGATCGAGAAGGCCGCGGCCATATTGGAGGAAAAGAAGGGGATGGAGCTGGTCCTCATGGACCTCTCCGACACCACTATTCCCACCAGTTACTTCCTCCTCGCCTCGGGCGAGAACCCCAAACACGTCCAGGCCCTGGCCGAGGAGCTCCTGGAGCGGATGCCGCTCGCCCCGGAACACGAGGAGGGCCTCCCCGAGGGACGTTGGGTGCTGTTGGATTACGGAGATTTCGTGGTCCACATCTTCGACCGGGAGGCACGGGCCTTCTACGACCTGGACGGCCTCTGGTCCGACAAGATCGTGAAGCGCGACTGGAGCCCCCATTCCCAGGCGGTATAATTCGGTCCCGCCCCCTTGTAGGGGGCTGGGGGACAGGGTTATAATCCGCGTGGTCCCTGGTCTTTGAAAGGTGAATAGGGCGTCTGCTACGTAAGGATAGTAAGGGCGGACGGTGGATCCCTCGGCAGCCGGAGGCGATGAAGGGCGTGGCCAGCTGCGATAAGCCCCGGGGAGCCGCTGAGCAGGCGATGATCCGGGGATTCCCGAATGGGGAAACCCACCGTACCGTTGAGGTACGGTATCCGCCGCCGAAACACAAGTAGGCGGCGGAGGCGAACCCCGCGAAGGGAAACATCCCAGTAGCGGGAGGAAAAGAAATCAACACCCGTCTCCTTCGGGAGGCGGGCGCGTCCCCCAAAAGGGGGCGTGGAGATTCCCCTAGTAGCGGCGAGCGAACGGGGAACAGCCCAAACCTCACGGGTGCTAAAGCCCGCAGGCGTTGCCCGTGGGGGGTTGCGGGACGGCAACGGGGAGGGCTGCGGACCTCCCAGGGAGTTACAAAAGCCTCCTCTAGCCGAACGGCCTGCAAAGTCACTGGAAAGGGCGGCCAGAGAGGGTGAAAGCCCCGTAGGCGAAAGGGGAGGCTCTCCCGGGTTGCCGCTCCCAAGTAGCGTCGGACACGTGAAATCCGGCGCGAATCCGGGGGGCCCACCCTCCAAGGCTAAATACTCCCGGCTGACCGATAGCGCACCAGTACCGTGAGGGAAAGGTGAAAAGAACCCCGGGAGGGGAGTGAAATAGAACGTGAAACCGTCCGCCCACAGGCAGTAGGAGCCTGGAGGCCTTGGCCCCTCGGGGCCCTGGCCAAAGGGTGACTGCATGCCTTTTGCAGTATGAGCCGGCGAGTTATGGTCCGTGGCGAGGCTAAGCCCCTCTGGGGCGGAGCCGTAGCGAAAGCGAGTCCGAACAGGGCGCTCAGTCACGGGCCATAGACCCGAAGCCAGGCGATCTACCCGTGGGCAGGGTGAAGGCGGGGTAAGACCCGCCGGAGGCCCGAACCCATTGGGCGTGCAATCCCATGGGATGACCTGCGGGTAGCGGTGAAATGCCAATCGAGCCTGGTGATAGCTGGCTCTCCCCGAAATGGCTCTAGGGTCAGCCTCACGGTTCAGGCGGCCGGGGGTAGAGCACTGGATGGGGAAGGGGGGAAACTCCCGACTCCAACCAAACTCCGAATACCGGCCGTCGGTCCGTGGGAGTGAGTCCGTGGGGGATAACCTCCACGGTCGAGAGGGGAACAACCCAGACCGCCGGCTAAGGCCCCTAAATCCGGGCTAAGTGGGGAAGGCGGTGTGGCCGCTAAAACAGCTGGGAGGTTGGCTTAGAAGCAGCCATCCTTTAAAGAGTGCGTAACAGCTCACCAGTCTAGCGGCCGCGCGCCGAAAATGTAACGGGGCTAAGCCCGGTGCCGAAGCCGCGGGCTTTCGCGAGGGTTTCCTCGCGGGAGCGGTAGGGGAGCGTTCCCAGCGGGGCGAAGCCGCGTCGCGAGGCGCGGTGGACTGCTGGGAAGTGAGAATGCCGGCATGAGTAGCGCGAGGCGGGTGAGAATCCCGCCCCCCGGATGCCCAAGGTTTCCTGGGGAAGGCTGATCCGCCCAGGGTTAGGCGGGACCTAAGGTGAACCCGAAAGGGGTAGCCGATGGGCAGCCGGTTAATATTCCGGCCCCTCCGGGTCCGCGCCACGAGCGAAGGGGTGACGCCGCAGGACTATCCCCGCGGGCTTACGGCTATGCCCGTCCAAGCGTCAAGCCAGGGGGAGGAGGCAAATCCCCTCCCCCGCTACGGCGAGGCGTGATGGCGAGCCCCGTAACAGGGGCGAAGGGGGATGGGTTCAGCGGCCAAGAAAAGCCTCTAGCCAGTGGACCCGGAGCCCGTACCGCAAACCGACACAGGTGGGCGAGGGGAGTACCCACAGGGGGGCGAGATAACCCCGGTCAAGGAACTCGGCAAATTGCCCCCGTAACCTCGGGAGAAGGGGGGCCCTCGCCGTGGCCAAGGAATCCTTCTTTGGCTGCGGTTGGGGGCCGCAGAGAATCGGCCCAGGCGACTGTTTACCAAAAACACAGGTCCCTGCTAACCCGTAAGGGGACGTATAGGGGCTGAAACCTGGCCACTGCCGGTAGGTCAAGGGGAGGGGTGCAAGCCCCGAACCGAAGCCCCGGTGAAGGCCGGCCGTAACTATAACGGTCCTAAGGTAGCGAAGTACCTTGTCGGGTAAGTTCCGACCTGCATGAAAGGAACAACGACCTGGGCACTGTCTTGACCGGGGCCTCGGTGAACTTGAAGCGCCGGTGAAGATGCCGGCGACCCGCGGTGGGACAGAAAGACCCCGTGGAGCTTTACTGCAGCCTGGTGTTGGGTCTTGGTCGTTGATGTAGAGGATAGGTGGGAGGCTGAGAAGCTCGGGCGCCAGCCCGGGTGGAGCCGCCGGTGGAATACCACCCTTCAACGACTGAGGCTCTAACCAGGGGCCGTTAGCAGCGGTTCCGGGACAGCGCCAGGTGGGCAGTTTTGCTGGGGCGGCAGCCTCCTAAAGGGTAACGGAGGCGCCCAAAGGTCCCCTCAGGCGGGTTAGCGATCCGCCGTGGAGTGCAAGGGCAGACAGGGGGCTTGACTGCGAGGCCTACAAGCCGAGCAGGGGCGAAAGCCGGGCCTAGTGACCCACCGGCTCCTCGTGGTAGGGCCGGTGATCAGCGGATAAAAGTTACCCCGGGGATAACAGGCTGGTCCTGCCCGAGAGTTCACATCGACGGCAGGGTTCGGCACCTCGATGTCGGCTCACCCCATCCTGGGGCTGCACCAGGTCCCAAGGGTTGGGCTGTTCGCCCATCAAAGGGGTTCATGAGCTGGGTTCAGACCGTCGTGAGACAGGTCGGTCCCTATCTACCGCGGGCGCAGGAGGCTTGAGGGGGTCCGCTCCTAGTACGAGAGGACCGGAGCGGCCGGGCCGCTGGTGTACCAGCTGTCCCGCCCGGGGCACCGCTGGGTAGCTAAGCCCGGACCGGATAAGAGCTGAAGGCATCTAAGCTCGAAGCCGACCCCAAGATGAGGCCTCCCCATCAGGGCCCTCCGAGACCAGGAGGTCGATAGGCCGCAGGTGGAAGCCCGGCAACGGGTGGAGCCGAGCGGTACTAATAGCCCGATCGCCTTACGTAGCAGACGCCCTATTCGCCTTTCGGGGCCAGGACCACGGGATCGCCTTGTACGCCGGGATTTCCCGGCGTTCGTGTGGGTATTCCGGGCGGCAGATAGCGGCGGGGAAACACCCGGTTCCATTCCGAACCCGGCAGTTAAGCCCGCCAGCGCCGATGGTACTGGGGGGACATCCCCCGGGAGAGTAGGTCGCCGCCCGGATTTTATTTTTTGGCCCCACCCCCCTGGTCGTCACTTCCCCCAGCGTTCCTTCCAACGGAAGAGGAGCTCCAGCGCCTCGAGGGGGGTGAGGCGCTCGGGATCCAGGCCCTTCAGCTCCTCCACCAGCGGATGTGCCTCCGGGGGGAACAGGGGCAGCTGGGCCCCCGCGGCCCCCCCGCGCGGCGGCCCCGTCATCGCCTCCTCCCGCTCGAGAAGCGCCAATATGCGCTCGGCCTCCCGCAACACCCCCTCCGGGATCTCCGCCAGCCGCGCCACCTGGACCCCGTAACTCCGCTCCGCGGCGCCCGGGAGGACGCGGTGGAGGAAGATCACCTCCCCCCGCCACTCCCGCACCGCGGCGTGGAGGTTCACCACCCCCGGGACCTCTTCCGCCAGGCGCGTGAGCTCGCGGTAATGGGTGGCGAACAGGGTCTTGCACCCCACCCGTTCCACCAGGTACCGCGCGATGGCCCACGCCAGGGCCATCCCATCGTAGGTGCTCGTCCCCCGTCCGAGCTCGTCCAGGATCACGAGCGACCGCTCCGTGGCGCCGGAGAGGATCGTGGCCGCCTCCCGCATCTCCGCCATGAAGGTGGAGAGCCCCCCGGAGAGGGCATCGGTGGCCCCCACCCGGGTGTATATCTTGTCGAAGATGGGGAGCTCGGCCTCCTCGGCGGGGACGAAGGAGCCCATCTGCGCGAGCAACGCGATCAACGCCGCCTGCCTGAGGAAGACCGATTTCCCCGCCATGTTGGGCCCGGTGACCACCGCGAGCCTCACCCCCTCGTCCATCACGAGGTCGTTGGGGACGAAGTCACGGGTCCGCTCCACCACCGGGTGCCTCCCCCCGCGGATCGTGATCCGCGGCGCGTCGGTGAACCGGGGCCGCCTCCAGCCGTACTTGCGCGCGGCCTCCGCCAGGGAGCACAGCACATCCAGCTCCGCCAGCGCCTCTCCCAGACGCCGTAGCCCGGGGATCTCGGCCCGGATACGCTCGATGATCCCCTCGTAAAGCGTCCGCTCGAGCTCCACGGCCCGGGCCTCGACCTGGGCGAGCTCGTCGGCCAGGGACTCGAGCTCGGCCGACGTGAACCGCTCCACCCCCTTCAGGGTCTGGCGGCGCCGCCAATCCGGGGGGACCTTCTCCAGATGGGTCTTGGTGAGCTCGAAGAAGTAACCGAGCACCTGGTTGTAGCTCACCCGGAGGGTGGGGATCCCGGTGCGCTCACGCTCGCGACGCTCCAGCGCCGCGATCTCCTCCCGGAGCTCCGCCGCCCGCGTCCGGAGGCGATCGAGCTCCGGGGAGTAGCCCTCCCGCACGAGGCCCCCCTCCTCGGGGCTCGGCGGGGGGGAGTCCACCAGGAACCGCTCGAGCTCATCGGCGATGCCCAGAGGCGCCTCCTCCAGGGCGCGGAGGCAACGCTCCAGGGCGGGCGGCCGCGCGGGGAGCGCCCGGAGGGCCCCGGCCGCTTGGGGGAGCGCCCGGAAGGTGCGCCGCAACAGCGCGAGATCCAGGGGGGTCGCGCGTCCCACCCCCAACCGCCCCAGGAGCCGCGGCAGGTCACACGCCTTACGCAGGGCCTCCGCGAGCTCACCGGGGTCCCAGGAGTTGGCCAGCGCCTCCACCGCATCGAGCCTGCCCTCGATGGCGCGGCGGTCCCGCAGGGGATGGAGGAGCCAGCGGCGCAGGAGCCTCCTCCCC
>JAADIW010000026.1 GCA_013151115.1 Caldisericota bacterium | reverse complement strand
TGTTTCCGGTGTCCACGATGTCCTCCACCACCAACACGTCCCGCCCGTGGATGGAGCGATCGAGGTCCTTGAGGATGCGGACCTCGCCGGGGCTGGTGCCGTTCCGATAGCTGGAGACGGACATGAGGTCGTATTCCAGCGGGAGATCGATGGCGCGGATGAGGTCCGCCAGGAAGGGCATCGCTCCCTTCAATATCCCCACCACCAGCAGGGGCCTCCCGTGGGGATCGCGGGCCACACCCCCGCTGCCGTAGTCCCGGGTAATCGCCTCACCCAGCGCCCGCACCCGCTGGGCGATCTCCTCCGCGGGGATGAGGACGCGCTCGATCTCCTCCCTTATGCCCTTCATAGCCACAATGATAGCCGCTCGTCGGGACGCTGCAGGATAGGTTCGGGGCGCTTCACGGTATCCCGGCGATGAGATCGTCGAATTCCACGCCCCCGAAGCGCCAAAGCGCCTCCCGCCACGCGTTCGCCTCCTCGGGGGTGATCCCCTCGTGCACGTCGTACCGTTGCTTGCGCTGGAGCTCGCGCAGGTTTCCCTCGAGCGCGGCGAGGCGCGCGGCGGCATCCGTCCTCAGGAAGTCCCGGATCCCGCCCGTCGCCGCTTCCAGGGCATAGGCGAGATGCGGGATGCAGAGTCCATCGGAACGCCCGTAGTCCCGACGTCCCTCGGCCGAGCGGAGGAGCTCCGCCAGGGAAGCGGCGTAGCGCCGGGCCGTGTCCTCCGCGTAGCGACACAGCTCGCAGCGCTGCCGGAGGAGGCCGGCCCCGAGGGCCCCGCGGACGTGGGCGCATAGGGTCTCGTAGAACCTGGCCGCGGCGGCGGGGGTGGCGGAAGGGCGCTGGATGACGATTCGCTTGAGGATCTCGGCGTGACGGGAGCACAGCCCCAGTGAGCGCTCGAAGCGGCGGTGGAGCTCGGGATCCCCGGAATGTTCGTAGAGAAGGAGCCAAAGGCGCCACTCCTCGCTTTCGCGGACCAGCCGGCAGATGGGGCAGCGCGGTTCCCCCATGGCCCGCCGTAAGCGCACGAGCTCGACGGAATTCTCCGCGGGTCCCCGGCGGCTCCCGGGACGGAAGAACCTCATCGACGGGAGGCCATGGGATCAGCCCTGGGCCGCGAGCCTCGCGACCAGGTCCCCCAGGTCGCGGGCCACCATGGTGGGGACGATCCCCCGCCGCTCGATATCCTCCTCACGGGAGACGCCCGTGAGGATCAGGGCCGTGTCCAGCCCCGCCCGCTGTGCCCCCAGGATGTCCGTGTCCAGCCGATCCCCGATCATGAGCGCTTCCGCGGGGGATGCTCCGGCCACCTCCAGCGCGATCTCGAACGCGATGGGAGAGGGTTTGCCCACCACCGTTTCGGGGGGGAAACCCATCCCCTCGATGGCCCCAACCACCGCTCCGGCCCCGGGGAGGAGCCCCTCGGGGGTGGGGAAGGTCCCGTCGCGGTTCGTGGCGAGGAACCGGGCGCCGGCGAGCAACGCCCGCAGCGCGTCCGCGAGCTTCCCGTACGTGAGGGCGCGGTCCATGCCCGCCACCACCCACTCCGCCTCTCTCGGCGGGGAGAGCACGTGGCCCGCCGAGGAGAGCTCCGCCACGAGCCCGTCCTCCCCGATCACCCAGACCCGGACCCTCCCCTCGCGCTCGAGCAGCCATCTCGCGGCGATGTAGGAGCTCGTGACCACCATCTCCTGCGTCACGGGGAAGCCGAGGGACCGTAACGCCTCCGCCGTTTGGGCCCGGGAACGGGTGGAATTGTTGGTGAGGATGATCACACGGCCCAGTTCCCTGAGCCCCGCCAACGCCCGGGCGGCCCCCGGCAAGGGCTCGCCGCCCTTCACCAGCACGCCATCGACGTCCACGATGAAGGCCCGGTAGTTCCCGACGTCCGTTCTGCCCATGGCCGCGGATACTAGCCCCTTGTCCCTCGACTTTTCAAGGAATAGAATGGGGCTCGGTGGTACGGGAGGGATGGCCGAGTGGTCGAAGGCGACGGCTTGCTAAGCCGTAGCTGGGCCTCAAAAGCTCAGCCGCGGGTTCGAATCCCGCTCCCTCCGAAGCGCCCGTAGCTCAGCCCGGATAGAGCGCTGGCCTCCGGAGCCAGAGGTCGCAGGTTCAAATCCTGCCGGGCGTACCAGTTTTTCATCCTTCTCCTGATCCGCGTGGGGCCTCAGCGGAGCACCGCGGCGGCGATGCCGAAATAGATGAGGAGGCCCGTCACGTCCATCACCGTGGTTATCAGGGGGCTGCTCACCACCGCCGGGTCCAGGCGGAGCTTGGTGAGGATGATGGGGAGGAGGCTCCCCACCAAGTTGGCGAAGAGGACGATGAAGACCACCGCGAGCCCCACCGCTACGCTCACCCGCGGGTCCCCCTTCCACAAATAGCTCCAGAGGTAAAGGACGCCCCCGAGCGCCGTCCCCAGGAGGCATCCCACCGTCGATTCCTTGGCCACTACCGATAACCACCGCCTGAGGGTTAGCTCCCCGGTGGCGAGGGCGCGGATGATGAGGGTAGCCGATTGGGTGCCGGTATTACCCCCCGTGTCGATGAGGACAGGGATGAAGGCGGCCAGGGCGATCACCTTCCCCAACACCTCCTCGAAGGCGGAGATGACGCTCCCCGAGAGGAACCCCGCCAGGGCCAACAACAAAAGCCACACCACCCGCTTGCGGAAGAGGACGAGGGTGGAGGCCGCGGCGTAGCTCGTGCCCAGGGGCACCACGCTGGCCCCCTTCTGCACGTCCTCGGTGAACTCCTCCTCAAGGACATCCAGGATGTCGTCCACGGTGACGATGCCCAGGAGCACCCCGTCCCGGTCCACCACCGGGAGGGCGATGAGGTCGTACTTCTCCATCAGCCGGATGGCCTCCTCCTGATCGGCATCGGCCTCGACGGCCACGAAATGTCCGTCCATGATGGACTCCACCGTCGCCCCGGGCCGGGCCAGGATCACCCGGCGCAGGGGGATGTCGTCCAGGAGGCGCCAGGCCTCGTCCACCACGTACACCATGTTCACCGTCTCGGCGTCGCGGCCGAAGCGGCGGATGTGCTCCAGGGCCGCATCGATGCTCCAGTAGGGCTTCAGGGCCACGTAGTCGGGGGTCATCAGCCGCCCCACGGAGTTCTCGGGGTACCCCAGGAGCTCCAGGGCCTCCTGGCGTTCGTGCGGCGGGAGGATGTTGAGGAGCTTCTGGGTGAGCCTCCCGGGGAGCTCCTCCAGGAGCTCGGTGCGCTCGTCCGGGGGGAGCTCCAGGAGGACCTCGAGTATCTTGCGGTTCCCGAGCTGCTCCAGGAGAACTTCCTCCCGTTCGGTATCGAGCTCCGAGAGGACCTCGGCGGCGAGGTCCCGGGGAAGGAGGCGGAACGCGATCACCATCTCCCCCTCGGGGAGCTCGGAGATGAGCTCGGCGATATCCGGCGGGGGGAACGAGCTCAGGAACTCCCGCAAGGCCCTCCACTCCCTCCGGGCCACAAGGTCCCTGACCCGGGTGGCGCCGTGCTGCACAAGCCGCGTTCCCCCATCGCGGGGCATATGGAACCGCCTCCCTTCGCGTCCCCAGACCTTAACGCGCCCGGGTGTCCGGGCAACCCGGACATCGCGCCGGGCGAAGGCGCCCCCTCACGGCCCTTGACGGGGAAGGCCCCGGGGCGCTAGGGTGTGGGGCGCGTTCATCATTTCGGGAGGTGAGGCGGATGTGTTTCAAATGGGTGTTTTCCGTGATGGCGTTGTTCCCCGCGCTTGCCCTCGCGGGGCATGCCGAGTCCTGGAACCAGATCCCCGCCCCCGATAGCCCGAGCGACAGGTACGGGCCCGCGGTGATAGTCCTGGACGACGGGCGCGTGCTCAGGTTCGGCGGCGAGGACTACCGGGGGAACTTGCAGAACAACATCTTCGGTTTCTTCGGGAACTTATGGGAGCCGCTGCCCACCACCGCCCCTCCGCCGGCGCGGCTGGGGGCCAGCCTGACCCAGGTGTCGGACCACGAGGTGGCCCTCTACGGCGGCATGGGCGAGTCCGGCCTGTTGGGGGATCTGTGGATTTTGGACCTTGAGACCAACGGGTGGCGCGGGCCCGCGGCGGGAAAGGCGCCGCCGGCGCGGAAGTTCCACGTGGCCTTCTTTCACGAGGGAACCCTATACATCGCCGGGGGCGTGGGGGAGGACGGGAAGCCCCGCCGGGACCTGTGGGGCTACGACATGGAGCACAACGTCTGGACCCGGGGGCCGGACGCCCCGCAGGACTTCTGGGGCGCGTACGCCACCGTGCGCTGCGGTCCCCGCTGCTCGGCATACGTCCTCGGGCCGGTAGCCCTGGCCTACGACCCGGTGCGCAGGCGCTGGGAGCACCTGCCCGCGAAGGGCGACGTACCCCCTCCCAAGTACCTGGCCGCCTTCG
The DNA here is from genome assembly GCA_013151115.1 of Caldisericota bacterium. GTDB lineage: Bacteria > Bipolaricaulota > Bipolaricaulia > Bipolaricaulales > Bipolaricaulaceae > UBA3571. The sequence goes on along the minus strand of JAADIW010000026.1, from coordinate 2,648 downwards.
CCCGCCGCGGCGACAGGGTCCACATGTTCGGGGGCCTGTATACCGACGGGAAGGCTGTCTACTCCACCTCCTGCCACTTCAGCTACGATCTTTCGACCCGGACCTGGACGTACCACCGTCGCGTCCCCCCGCCCTTCCAGGGCGCCGGCATCTGGGGGGCATGGGCCTACTGGTACAAAGACGTCCTGTGGATAGAAGGGGGGTTTCTGGGCTGGCTGTGTGCCAAGCTCCTCGTCGAGGCCATCCTTTCCGGGATACATCCCCTGTTTATGCCCGATTGCTTCCCGAGGAACGAGAGGGTATATCAGTGGCGCCCGTGATCGCCGAGCCCCCGTAGCGGAACGCCCACATCGGGGGACATTTGCCTCCCTTACCCACGGGGGCTAAGCTAAGCGATCGTGGAACGAATCCGTGGGAGGCCATCGTGCGTATCCACGAGGGGAAGCTGAACGGTGAGGGCCTGCGGGTGGGGATCGTCGTGTCCCGCTTCAACCACGTGTTCACCCGGGAGCTGCTGGAGGGCGCCCTTGACCGCTTCCTGCGCCTGGGGGTGCGGGAAGAGGACATCCGCGTGGCCTGGGTCCCCGGGGCGTTCGAGCTCCCCCGGGGGGTCAAGGCCCTGGCGGAAAGCGGGGAAGTGGACGGCATCGTGGCCCTGGCCGCGGTGATCCGCGGCGCCACTCCCCATTTCGAGTACGTGGCCGCCGAGGTGGCCAAGGGGATCGCGAAGCTCTCCCTGGAGCTTCCGGTCCCGATCACCTTCGGGGTGATCACCGCCGATGCCCAGGAACAGGCCCTGGAGCGGGCGGGGGGGAAGCTGGGCAACAAGGGCGCCCAGGCCGCCGAGGCCCTGATCGAGATGATCCGCCTGGAGGAGGAGCTCGCCGAGGGGGAGGGGCTCGCCGAATGAGGGTGGAGGCCGTGCGGGGGATGCCCGACATCCTCCCCGAGGAGACTCCCCTTTGGCAGTACGTCGAGGCCGAGGTCCGCGAGGCCTTCGCCATCTACGGGTACCGGGAGATCCGCACCCCCATCGTGGAGCGGGCCGAGCTCTTCTCCCGGGGGGTGGGTGAGGCCACCGACATCGTCCACAAGGAGATGTACGTCTTCCCCGACAAGAAAGGGCAGCTCCTCGCCCTGCGCCCCGAGGCCACCGCGTCGGTGGTGCGGGCCTATATCGAGCACGGCCTCCACGCCAGGGGGGGCGTGGCGAAGCTCTACTACCTCGGCCCCATGTTCCGGTATGAGAAGCCCCAGAAGGGGCGGAAGCGCCAGTTCCACCAGTACGGCGTCGAGGCCATCGGCTCCCTCGACCCCGCCCTGGACGCCGAGGTCATCGACCTCGCCTGGTACATCATGGAGCGGCTGGGGCTCCGGCGGGAGGGGCTTTTCCTGCGGCTGAACTCCATCGGGTGTCCCGAGGACCGCCCGCGGTACAGGGAGGCCTTGCGCGAGCACTTCGTGCCGCATCGGGAGAGGCTCTGCCCCGACTGCCAGCGCCGCCTGGAGGAGAACCCCCTGCGGATCCTCGACTGCAAGGTCCCCACCTGTCAGGAGATCGCCCGGGACGCCCCGCGGAGCGTCGATTACCTGTGCGAGGGCTGCCGGGCCCACTTCCGGGAGCTCCTCGGGTACCTGGATGCCCTGGGGCTCGCGTACGAGATGGACCCCAAGCTCGTGCGGGGCTTGGACTACTATACCCGGACGGTGTTCGAGCTCGCCTCGCGGGACCTGGGGGCCCAGGACGCCCTCCTGGGCGGGGGCCGTTACGACGGCCTGGTGGAGGCCCTGGGGGGGCCGCCCACCCCGGGGGTGGGGTTCGCCGGGGGCTTGGAGCGCCTGATCCTCGTCCTCGGGGTACGGGAACCCCCGGACAAGTGCTTCCGCCTCATCCACGGCCCCGATGTCTACCTCCTCCCGGTGGGGGAAGGCGAAAAGATCGAGGCCCTGAGGATCCTGGCCCAGCTCAGGCGCGCCGGGATCCCCTCCGATATGGATTACGCGGGGCGCTCCCTACGCAAGCGCCTCCAGGCCGCGGCGAGGAGCGGCGCCCGCTGCGCCCTCTTCCTGGGCGAGGAGGAGCTCTCCCGGGGCGAGGTCAAGGCCCGGGACCTCGCCAGCGGGGAGGAGGAGTACGTCCCCGTGGGCGAACTGGTCGATTACCTCAAGCGGAGGGGCTGAAGGAGGAAGAGATGGAAAAGACCTATAAGGCCATCCTGGTCATCGCCGATGGGCTCGGGGGGAGGCCCACCGATTGGGGGAACGCCACGTGCCTGGAGCGGGCTTCCACCCCCAACCTGGACCGCCTGGCCCGGGAGGGGGCCTGCGGCCTCATGGATCCCATCCGACCCGGGGTGCGCCCGGGCTCGGACACCTCACACCTCTCCATCTTCGGCTACGACCCCTACGAGGTCTACACCGGACGTGGAGCCTTCGAGGCGTTGGGGATCGGGATGGAGGTCCGGGGCGGGGACGTCTGCTTTCGGGCCAACTTCGCCACCGTGGAGGAGCGGGACGGGGAACTGGTCGTGGTGGACCGCCGCGCCGGGAGGCTCGCCGAGGGGAAGGAGCTGGCGGAGGCCCTGAAGGATCTCGACCTGCGGAAATTCGGGGTGGAGGCGTACTTCCGGGCATCCACCGAGCACCGG
>JAADIW010000153.1 GCA_013151115.1 Caldisericota bacterium | reverse complement strand
GGGTCTCGGGCAACTCCCCCGAGAGCAACGCGGTGAAGAACCGTGAGATGAGGGGGGCCGGGGGGGGACACCCCGGGACCACATAGTCCACCCGCACCACCTCTTCCAGGGGAACGGCCGTATCCCGGAGATCGGGGAGCGCGGCCCCGCCGTCCACGCCCGGTGGCGGTCCCGGTCGGAACCCCTCCCCGAACACCTCGCGGAATATCTCCTCCTTGCCCCAGCGGTCCGCCAGCGACGGGACGCCCCCGAGGTGCGCACAGGCCCCGTAGGCCACGATGTACCTGGACTTAGCCCGCAGGATCCGGGCCATCTCCTCGTTCTCCTCGGTGCGGATGACCCCGTTTACGAGGGCGACGTCGATGGAACCCGGGGGAAGGGCCTCCAGGTCGGAGCGCTTGGCGTCGGTCAGCGCGGGCCAGAAGACGATCTCGACCCGCGAGAGGATCTCCACGATCGCCTCCCCCACCTCCAGGAAGGAGACGTCACAGCCCCCGCAGCTCCCGGTCCAGTAGACGGCGATCTTGGGCTTAGCCGACATGCCGCGCCGCCCCCTCGGTTCCGATAGGGCCCAAGGCCCTGAGCTGGGCCACGAACTCGGTCACCACTTGGGCGAACCGTTGCCCCTCGGTGGCGGAGATCCACTCCAAACGCAACCTCTCCGGTTCGATCCCGAGCTGCGGGAGTAGTTTTTTCAGGAGCACCACCCTCCGGCGGGCCTTATAGTTCCCGGCGACGTAGTGACAATCGCCGGGATGGCAGCCCCCGATGAACACCCCATCGGCCCCGCGCGCGAAGGCATCCAGGACCCACGCCGGGTCCACCCGTCCCGAGCAGGGGACCCGGATGGGGATGATGTTCGGGGGATATTTGAGGCGGCTCGTGCCGGCGAGATCGGCGCCCGCGTACGAACACCACCGACAGAGGAAGGCCACGATCTTCGGCTCGAACCCGTTGTCGCTAGCCACCCCTCACCTCCACCGCCTCCTCCGCGTGCTCGAGCTCCCCCAGCGCCGCCTCCACCATCGCCTCCACCTGCGCGTCGTCCAGGTTCCGCAGGGAGAGGGCCCCGCTGGGGCAGGCGGCCACACACGTCCCGCAGCCCTCGCAGAGGAGCTCGTTCACCTGGGCCGTCTCCCCGACCTCTATCGCCCCGTAGGGACATAGCGGGGCACATACCTTGCAGCCCGAGCACAGCTCCCCGTCCACCTCCGCCACCTCGGGGGAGTGGGTGAGGACGGGGGCGGAGAGCAACGCGATGGCCTTGGCCGCGGCGCCCGACCCCTGGGTCACCGCCGCGGGGATGTCCTTGGGGCCCTGGGCCGCCCCGGCGATGAAGATCCCCCCCGCCAGGGTCTCGAGCGGCCGGAGCTTGGGGTGGGCCTCCTTAAGGAACCCGTTCTCGTCCAGGCACGAGAGGCGCAGGATCCGGGCGAGCTTCTCCATCCCCGCCGGGGGCACCACCGCCATGGCCAACACCACCAGGTCCGCCTCCACCTCCACCCGCCGGCCCGACAGGGTGTCCACCCCCCATACGATCAGCTTCTCCCCCTCCCGGAAGACCTTTGCCACCTTGCCGCGGATGTAGAGGACCCGGTCCTCCTCCATCACCCGGTGGACGAACTCCTCGTATCCCTTCCCCGGGGCGCGGATGTCGATGTAGAAGACGATGGCCCGGCCGTCGGGCACGGCGTGCTTGTAGAGCAACGCGTGCTTGGCGGTGTACATGCAGCAGATGGCCGAACAGTAGGGCTTGTGGAGCTCGGGATCACGGGAGCCGGCACATTGGATGAACACCACCGACCTCGGCACCTTTCCGTCGGAGGGACGCCGGATCTCCCCGCGGGTGGGGCCGGTGGCCGAAAGCAGCCGCTCGAATTGTAATGGATCGAGCACGTCCGGATCGTCGGGGGAATATTCGGGAAGAGCGGCGGTCTCGTAGAGCTCGTAGCCGGTGGCGAGGACGATGGCCCCCACCTCCTCCTCGATGATCTCCTCCTGCATATCGAAGTCGATGGCCCCGGGTTCACATACCTCGGCGCACTTCCCGCAGATGAGGGGCCGGACCCCCAAACAGGTCGCCTCGTCCAAGGTATAGGTGGAAGGGACGGCCTGGGGGAAGGGGATGTAGATCGCCCCCCGCTCCGACAGCCCCCGGTCGAACTCGTTGGGGACCCGGACGGGGCATACCACCTCGCACTCACCGCACAGGTTACAGAGGTCGGGGTCCACGTAGGAAGGCCTCCTGCGGATCCTGACCCGATAATTCCCGATGAAGCCCGATATCTCCTCCACCTCGGAGTTCACGAGGAGGCGGATCTTGGGGTGGCGTTCGACCTCCACCATCTTCGGGGTGAGGATGCATTGGGAACAATCCAGGGTGGGGAAGGTTTCCGAGAGCTGGGCCATGTGCCCCCCGATGGTGGGGCTTTTCTCGACCAGGATCACCTCGTATCCGGCCTCGGCCACGTCCAGGGCCGCCTGGATCCCCGCGATCCCGCCGCCCACCACCAGACATCTCTCCCCGTGAGGGATCTCCACCGGCTCGAGGGGCAGGTTCCCCTTCGCCTTCTCCACCACCGCCTTGGTGATCCTGATCGCCTTGGAGGTCGCCTCCTCGCCGGGGTCGTGCACCCAGGAACAGTGCTCGCGGATGTTGGCGCACTCGACGAGGTAGGGGTTCAGATCGGCCTCCTCGGCGGCGCGGCGGAAGGTGGCCTCGTGCATAGAGGGGGAGCAGGCGGCCACCACCACGGCGTTGAGGCGATGGTCCTGAACCGCCCGTTTGAGGAGCTCTTGGCCCGGATCGGAGCACATGTATTCGTAGTCGGTGGCGTAGACCACCCCGGGATGGCGGGATAGTTCCTCGACCACACGCTTCACGTCCACCACTCCGGCGATGTTGTGACCGCAATGGCACACGAACACCCCCACCCTGGGCTTGGTGAATCGGAACCTATGGGACCGGGGTTCACGTGGGGACACGGGTGACCTCCTCCACGTATTTGATCCCCTCCTCGAACGCCCTCCGGTTGAGCTCCACGGTGTGGGGCGGGACGGACTCGAGCACCGCTTTGCGCATCCCCTCCACCGTGACCTTATCCCACAGCGCGGCTAATGCCCCCAGCATCACCACGTTGGCCACGATCCGGTTCCCCAACCGTTCGGCGATGCGGGTGGCGGGGACGGGGACCACCCGGACGTCGTCCCGCTCCTCGTACTCCACCAGGTCCGGGTCCACGAGGAGGATCCCCCCGGGGCGGATCCCACGGCCGTACTTCTCGTAGGCCTCCTGGGACATGATCACCGCCACCTCGGGAACGGTCACCCGGGGGTATGTGGCGGGGGCATCGGAGATGACCACCTCGGCGGAACAGGCGCCGCCACGGGCCTCCGGTCCGTAGGACTGGATCAGGACGGCGTGCTTCCCGTCGTGGAGGACCGCCGCCCGGCCCGTGATCCGGCCGGCGGAGATGATGCCCTGACCCCCGAAACCGGCGAACCTCACCTCACCCCGCAAGGGTTCTCACCGATTCGACTGTATCCCTTGCGGGGTGAGGCGGGAATGTCCCCTATCAGATCAGTGGCTGACCCTCGTCATATGACCGCCACTTCCGACTCGGGATCGAAGAGGTGCATGCGCTCCATCATGGCGATGAAGGTGGTCTCCTCGCCTACGTTCACGCGTACGTGGGGATCGAGCTTGGCGATGATCTCCTGTCCCGCGCAATCGGCATATACGATGAGCTCGTCGCCCAAGGCCTCGCGCACCCTGACCCTGGCGGTGAAGGAGGTCTCGGGGGCCGGTTCCCGCACCATCTCCGGGGTCCTGAGGTCCTCGGGACGGATGCCGAAGACCACGTCCTTGCCCACATACGAACGTACCTCATCCGTGGCCTTGTCGGCGGGCACGAGGAGTTTGAACCCCGGTCCCTCCACGTAGACCTTGCCGTCGGACTCCGTGAGCCGTGCCCGGAGGAAGTTCATCGGCGGGGAGCCGATGAACCCGGCGACGAACATGTTGGCGGGCTGGTCGTAGATCGTCTGGGGATCGGCGTATTGTTGGATCACGCCTTCCTTCATCACCGCGATCCGATGGCCGAGGGTCATGGCCTCCACCTGGTCGTGGGTCACGTAGATAGAGGTGGTCTTCAGGCGCTGGTGGAGCTCGGCGAGCTCGGCGCGCATGCGCACCCTGAGCTTCGCGTCCAGGTTGGACAGCGGCTCATCGAAGAGGAAGACCTTCGGGTTACGCACGATGGCCCGGCCCAGGGCCACCCGCTGGCGCTGACCACCGGAGAGTTCGCGGGGTTTGGCCCGGAGCTTGTCCTCGATCCCCAACATCTTCGCCACCTCGCGGACCCGGCGGTCGATCTCCTTCTTGGGGACCTTCCTGAGCTTCAGGCCGAAGGCCATGTTGTTGTAGACGTCCATGTGGGGGTAGAGGGCGTAGTTCTGGAACACCATAGCGATGTCCCGGTCCTTGGGGGGGACGTCGTTCACGAGCCTGCCGCCGATGTAGATCTCGCCCTCGGTGACCTCCTCGAGGCCGGCGATCATGCGCAGGGTGGTGGTCTTGCCGCAACCCGATGGGCCGACGAGCACCACGAATTCCCCGTCCCGTACCTCGAGACTGATGTGGTTTACGGCCACGAAGTCGCCGAACTTCTTGGTGACCTCCTTGAGAAGTACCTCGGCCAAACCCAACACCCCCTTTTCTTCAGCCTTTGGGTCGATACCCGAGCGCCTGGGATACCTCCCCGGCCGCCTCCTTGACGGCTTCCGCCAGCCGCTTCTTGGATTTGACCTTGGCCTTGGGCAGGGAAACGGCCAAGGCCGCCACCACCTCGCCCCGGAAATCCCTGATCGGGGCCGCCACCGTGAACCCGTGCCCGTGGAACTCCCCGGCCTCCACCGCGTACCCCTGGGTCCGCACCTCCTCGAGCTCCCGGCGGAGCTCGGGCGAGCCCCCGTCCAGGGCCGTGGGGTTGAGGGCCTCCACGAAGGCGAGGAACACCTTCCCCGGCGCCGTGAGGTGGAGCGGGGCTCGCTGGCCGATGAGCTGCGCCCTGATCATGGGGGAGTTCGTCTCCTCTTCTACGAAGATCACCTCCTCATCGCCGAGCACGGAAAGGGTGGCGCTTCCGCCGAGCTCCCGTACCAGACGCCGCAGGACCGGACGCGCCTGCTCCCTGATGTCGAGCCCGGAAAGGATATAGCCCGCCTGCACGAGGATTTTAAGTCCCAGGCGGTAGCGCTTGGTATCCGGGTGCCGATCGAGGTACCCATGGCGCCACAGGGTGTAGACGATGGGATATATGCTGCCCGGCCGCAGCCCCAGCCCCCTGGCCAGGTCCGAGAGGGAAAGTTCCCGCCGTTCGTTGTCGAAGAGGTCCAGGATCTTCAGGGCTTTCGCCAGGGAAGTGTTAATATACCTTTCCCGTGACATATCTACCTCCGTTCGTTATCCCCATGACCAAACCGTTTGTAGCCGTTAGTTTTTTCCCTGTCAACCGCAAACGCTGGCACGAGACCCCGCTTCCGCCGTGTCGATGTCCCCCCTCAAGCAGTTCCACAAGAAGGCGAGGAGGACCCCCATGAACAGCCCCAAAATGCCGGCCACCGCGAGGTTCATCCCCCGGTTCGGTCCCACCGGCTCATCGGATCCGTTCGGACCTCGGACCACCCGGAGGACGCCCCCCCTGTCCCGGAGTTCCTGCAAGAGGGCCTCTTCCTCCTGTAACGAGAGGAGCTCCGTCTTGGCGTCCACGTACCGCCCGCTGATCTGGTCGAAGTAGAGGATCCCCAGCCGATCCACCCCATCGATGAGGTTCTCCACCGGGCGCAGCCGACTGAAGAGGAGGTCCAGCTCTTTCTCCGCCAACGCCCCTTCCAACGTACGCCGTTCCAACCCCACCTCCACCTGTAACAGCGAGGGGTCCTCCTTGATCGCCTCGATCTTCGCGCGGATTTCCTCCCGCTGTCGCAGGGCTTCGCGGTAGGCCTCATCGGCAAAACCCTGCCACTCAGCGATCTGTGCCTCCAACGTCTTCACCCGCAGGGCGATCTCGGCGAGGCGTAGATCTATCGCCTCCGCCAGATCGTGGGCATAGGCCTCCCGCAGGCCCCGGGCCACCGCCTCGAGCATGTCCACCAGGTCCTCGGGCGGGGCGGCCCCCTCAAGGGTCACGGTGACCAGATCCTTCTCCACACCGAATTTGGCGTGATCCACGAACCATTGCGCCCTATCGGCGTCACCGAGCGCCCCGACCAGGAGGCTCCGGTCCCTCGCCCGTTCCGTGACCTCCTGTGGAGTGGGGACGGAGAAGGACTCCGGGAGCCGGGGGAGCCGCTCCACGGTGAGAACGAGGGAGGCGCTGTAGACATCCGGGGCGCGGAACGAGACAAGCGCCGCGACGCCTAGGGCCACCGCCACGGTGGCCAGGATGATCCACTTCCCGCGCCAGATGACTCGGATATAGTCCCGGAGATCGATTTCGTAGTAGTCTAATTCTTCTCGCCGCGGATGATCCGGCGCAGCTCCTCCAGGCGCTCCTTTATTCGCTTCTCCCATCCGGCCTCCTTGGGGCGATAGTAGGTCTTCCCGGAGAGCGAAGGCGGCAACGACTGCATCGGCGCCACCCCGCCGGGATAATCATGAGCATACCTATAGCCTTCGCCGTATCCAAGCGCCCTCATCGTCTTCGTCACCGGGTTGCGGAGGTGAAGGGGCACGGGCTCGTTGATCGTGCGCTGCACATCGGCCTTGGCTTCCTCGAACGCCGCGTAAATGGCGTTGGATTTCGGCACCAAGGCCAGGTACGCCGCGGCCTCCGCCAGGGCGAGGTCGGCCTCGGGCATCCCCACGTACTCCACCGCCTGGGCCGCCGCCACCGCCACCCGCAGGGCGTTCGGATCCGCGAGTCCCACGTCCTCGGTGGCGATGCGGATGAGCCGACGTGCGATGTAACGGGGATCCTCCCCCGATTCGAGCATACGTGCCAGCCAGTAAAGCGCCGCGACGCCTAGGGCCACCGCCACGGTGGCCAGGATGATCCACTTCCCGCGCC
>JAADIW010000002.1 GCA_013151115.1 Caldisericota bacterium | reverse complement strand
CTTCTTCTCCACCTCTTCGAGGAGCTCCGCGGCCTCCACCTTGGCGTACCCGTTCTGAAGGAGCACGTCGCCCTCGCCCAGGTCGGCGGCGATGATCTCCTCGAGCAACGCCTTCGCCTCGGCCCACATCTTCTTGGGCATGTAGTAATACCGCACGTAGAAAAGCTTGTTCTCCAGGTACTGGGGGTAGTCCTCCATCGCCCGGGTCAGGAGCTCGTCCACCTTGGCGAAGTCCTTCTTGAATGGATGTTTGGCCCAGTAGGCGGCCAGGGCCCGCAGCGGCCCGCCGTACTCGAACCCGGGGTCGAGCTCGAGGCAGCGCTCCATGATGGCGTAGAGCTTCTTGTCGTCGCCGCGGAAGGCGGCGGCGATGAGGGACTTCCAGCCGCCGAGGTCGATCTTCCGCGCCCAGTTGGCGTACGTCCAGAAGAGCGCGGCCACGTCGCCGTGGGCCTTCACCGCCGCGATGAATCCCTTCTCCTTCTCCAGGGCGACGAACGCGGGGTCGGCCCGGAGGGCCCGCTCGGCGTACTCCTGCCCCTTCACGTGGAGCGCGATCTTTTCCTTCGTCTCGGTCTCGAACACGTCCGCCAACACGTAATACGCATGGGCGAGCTCGGTGAGGACGTGGATGTCGGTCTCATCGGCCGCCAGCGCCCGCTCGTAGAGGGAGATGACCTGGAGCATCTTCTCCTGGAGGACGGCGTGGGCCTCGGGCGTGTACGCGGTGGACTCCACCTCCAGGAACAGGGCGTCCGCCTGGGAGACGAGGTTCGCCTCCTGGGCGAGGCACACGAGCCCCAGCGAGAGGAGAACCGCCGAAAGGGAAAGGATATTCACCATACCTAACCTCCTTTGCGAGGTGGGCTACGGCCTGGGCCGTTGCCCAAGTTTACCCCATGGGGAACGCCCCGGCCCGCATGTCATGATTTCCGGGGACGGGGACGCCCGCGGTAAAATGCCCCACCGTGGGGCGGTACTTCGGCACCGACGGGGTACGGGGGGTCGCGGGGCGGGAGCTCTCGGCGGAGCTCGCGTTCAAGCTCGGCCGCGCCGCGGGACGCGTGCTCAGGCCGCGCACGGCCCTGATCGGCCGCGATACCCGGGTATCGGGACCGGCGTTGGAGGCGGCCTGCGCCGCCGGGCTCGCCGAGGCGGGATGCGAGGTGTTGAGCTCCGAGGTGATCCCCTCGCCGGCCGTCTCCCATCTGGTGCGGCTGCGGGGACTGGACCTTGGGGTGGTGGTGTCCGCCTCCCATAACCCTCCCCAGGACAACGGGATCAAGTTCTACGGCGCGGACGGCCTCAAGCTCTCCCCCGAGGAGGAGGACCGGATCGAGGCCGAGCTCGAGCGTGGCGATCCCCCCGTGGACCTGGGCCCCATCCGCCCGTTCCGCGAGGCGCGGGAGCTCTACGTGGAGTTCCTCCTCTCGTCGTTGGGGCGGGGATGGGGCAAGGGGATCCGGGTCGTGCTGGACTGCGCCCACGGGGCCACGGCTGGGGTGGCCCCCGAGGTCTTCTCCGCGCTGGGGATGGAGGTCACGGCCTTCGGCAGGGAGCCGGACGGGCGGCGGATCAATTCCACGGGGGTGATGAACTTGAAACCCCTGCGGGAGATGGTGCTCGCCGAGGGGGCGGACCTCGGGGTGGCGTTCGACGGCGACGGCGACCGCGCCCTGTTCGTGACGGCGGAGGGGGAGGTGGTGGAAGGGGATAGGTTGTTGGGGGCCCTGGCGCCCCGCCTCCTGTCGTGGGGGGAGATCTCGACCCCCCGGGTGGTGTTCACCGTGCTCGCCAACAAGGGGCCGGAGGAGTACCTCCGGGGCCGGGGGTTCTCGGTGGTCCGGGTGCCGGTGGGCGACCGGAACGTGTCGTTGGCGATGCGGGAGGAGGGGATCGAGGTCGGGGGCGAGCCCTCGGGGCACATTGTCTTCCGGCGGTACGCCCCCACCGGGGACGGGATCCTCACCGCCCTCTACCTGGTGAGGGCCCTGGCCCGGCTGGGCCTCGGCCTGGGGCAGCTGGTACGGGAGGTGCCCCTTTACCCCCAGCTGCGACGGGACATCCCCGCGGGGATACACAAGGAGGAGGTCCTCGCCACGGAGGAGGTGCGGGACGCCATCGCCGAGGCCCGGGAGGCGTTGGGTGGGAGCGGCCGGGTGGTGGTGCGCCCCTCGGGGACCCAGCCGCTGATCAGGGTCCTCGTTGAGGGCCCGGATGAGGGGGTGCTGCGGCGCGTGTTGGAGAAGCTTTGTGTGGAGATAGAAAAAGCCCTCGCCCGTGCCGAAGCCCGAGGGCACTGAGCGAGGGCCTCACCCCACCTGGCACTTCCGCTTCAGGCTCTCCTCGTTCTTGACGACGATCCGATAGCGGCCCTTGTCCACGATGCCCTCTTGTTCCAGGCGGTTGAGGGCGAGGGTGGTGTTCTCCCGCGCGGAGGCGATCATCTCCGCCAGGTCCTTGTGGGTGAGCCGGCATCCGATGAGGACCCCGTCCTCGGTCCGCACGCCGAACTCCTGGGAGAGCTGGAGGAGCTTGCGCGACAGCCGCGATTGGATGTCCCGGAACGCCAGGTCCACCAGGAGCTCCTCCAGCTCCACGATCTTCTCGTGGAGCCAACGCAGGAGATAGGAGGAGGCCTCCGGGTGGCGCCGCAGCCAGGAGACCACGAGCTCCCGGTCCAGGCGCACGAGCAACGTATCCCCCAGCGTCTGCACCAGGTGGCGCCGCCGCTCCTCCCCCATGAGGGCGCCCTCGCCCACCAGGTCGCCGGGACCGCGGAGCGCCAGCACGAGCCTCTTCCCGCTCGTGTCGAGGTAGGAGATCTTCACATGCCCGGTCTCGATGTAGAAGACGGAATCGCTGGCGACCCCGGGATAGTAGACCACTTCCCGATCCCGATACAGTTCCCGTTCTCCCTTGGCGAAGAGCGGTTCAAGCGCTTCCAGCGGATTCTTAAGCTGTACGCTCGGCATGGCGCCCGAAGGATACGGGCGGGGCGAGCGGGCACGAAGGAAAGTTGGTGCAAACGGAGGAGGAGAGGGTGGGTGCGGGAAAAGAAAAAAGTCCCCGAATCCTGGGGACGGATGTCCTGTGGACAGGAGGAAGACGGGCGGTTGGCCCCAGGGAAGGCCGGCTAGGGAAAGGGTTGCTCCCTAGAAAGGAGGTGATCCAGCCGCAGGTTCCCCTACGGCTACCTTGTTACGACTTCACCCCCCTCGCCGAGGATACCTTCGGCGCCCTCTTCGGGCGACTTCAGGTACCCCCGACTCGGTTGGTGTGACGGGCGGTGTGTACAAGGCCCGAGTACGTATTCACCGCGGTGTAGCTGACCCGCGATTACTAGCGACTCCCACTTCATGCAGGCGGGTTGCAGCCTGCAATCCGAACCATGCCCGGCTTTTTGGGATTGGCTCCCCCTCGCGGGTTCGCATCCCTTTGTACCGGGCACTGTAGCATGTGTGTAGCCCCGGGCATAAGGGCCATGATGACTTGACGTCATCCCCCCCTTCCTCCGACTTGAACGCCGGCAGTCCCGCCAGAGTCCCCGGCACCCCCGAAGGGGTCCGCTGGTAACTGGCGGCAGGGGTTGCGCTCGTTCTGGGACTTAACCCGACGTCCCACGACACGAGCTGACGACAGCCATGCAGCACCTGTGCGGGCTCCCAGGCGCCCGAAGGCCCTGGGTCCCTTCCCTTTCGGGTCGGTACCACCCGCATGTCAAGCCCGGGTAAGGTTCTTCGCTTAGCATCGAATTAAACCACATGCTCCGCCGCTTGTGCGGGCCCCCGTCAATTCCCTTGAGTTTCAGCCTTGCGACCGTACTCCCCAGGCGGCGGGCTTAACGCGTTAGCTGCGGCACCGACCCAGTGACGGGCCGACACCTAGCCCGCATCGTTTAGGGCTGGGACTACCCGGGTATCTAATCCGGTTCGCTCCCCCAGCTTTCGCGCCTCAGCGTCAGGGACGGCCCAGGAGGTTGCCTTCGCCATCGGGATTCCGGCCGGTATCTACGCATTTCACCGCTACTCCGGCCGTTCCACCTCCCTCTGCCGCCCTCTAGCCCGGCAGTATCGCCCGACCTCCCCCAGTTGAGCCAGGGGCTTTCACGGGCGACTTGCCGAACCGCCTACGCGCGCTTTACGCCCAGTGAATCCGGGCAACGCTAGCCCCCTACGTCTTACCGCGGCTGCTGGCACGTAGTTAGCCGGGGCTTATTCCTGGGGTACCGTCATCGGGCGGGCATTTCCTCCCGCCCTTATTCGTCCCCCAGAAAAGGGGTTTACACCCCGAAGGGCTTCATCCCCCACGCGGCGTCGCTGGGTCACCCTTGCGGGCATTGCCCAAGATTCCCCACTGCTGCCTCCCGTAGGAGTCGGGCCCGTGTCTCAGTGCCCGTGTGGGGGGCCACCCTCTCAGGCCCCCTACCCGTCATCGCCACGGTGGGCCGTTACCCCACCGTCTAGCTGATGGGCCGCAGCCCCCTCCCCGCGCGGCGCCGAAGCGCCTTTACTCCCGGCGTCTTTCGACCCCGGGAGACCATCGGGTATTAGCCCGGGTTTCCCCGGGTTATCCCCGGCGCGGGGGCAGGTTAGCTACGTGTTACTCACCCGTTCGCCGCTCCGTACCCCCGATCCATCCCCGAAGGGACTTCTCGGAGGCCGATCGCACGACTTGCATGTGTTAGGCGCGCCGCCAGCGTTCGCCCTGAGCCGGGATCATACTCTCTTGATTTAGCTCTAAGGGAATTGAGGGACCAGCCTTTCCCGTCTCCTCCTGTCCACCTGTCAAAGACCGGCCTTCTTGCGCCCTCGGGCGAGGGCACCCGTATTATATAGGGGCCCTCGGAAACGGTCAAGACAACCGGGGACGGGATCGTACATTACGCTACGGCCATCCCCGCGCGGCGCGCCCCGGGGAGAAGGGAGGGACGAGGTGTTCGTGACGGACCTGCGGGAACACCCGGAGATCGTGGCCGGCGATGGGTCGCTCCTGCGGGAGGTCCTGGCGCCGGCGAGGGACGGGCTCGCGATCCGCTACAGCCTGGCGCACGCCCGCGTCCCGCCCGGGAAGGCCACCCTTCCCCACCGCCTCCGCGGAAGCGCCGAGGTCTACTTCGTCCTCCACGGGCGGGGACGGATGCACATCGGGGACGAGGAGGCCGAGGTGGGCCCGGGACAGGCGGTGTACATCCCCCCGGGAGCGGTCCAGTACATCGAGAACATCGGGGACGGGGACCTCGTGTTCCTGTGCATCGTGGATCCGGCATGGCGTCCCGAGGACGAGGAGGTCCTGGCGCCGCGGGGAGGTGGAGAGGGGTGAGGTGCCGAACCGGTTGGCCTCCGCTCCCCGGGCCCAGTGTGCCCGGGGCGAACGGACGGTCCCTCCCGGGGGCCGCGACGGCGCGCGGCGAGGGGGACGGATGAACCCGGGCGAGGGGTACTTCGATCGGGTGGCGGAACGGTGGGACAGGATGCGGGCCCGCTTCTTCTCCACGGCGGTGCGGGAGCGGGCCCTCGCCGTCGCCGGGGTACGCCCGGGGAGGGTCGCGGCGGACATCGGGGCCGGGACCGGCTTCATGACCGAGGGGCTCCTGAACCGGGGGCTCCGGGTGATCGCGATCGAGCCATCCGCGGCGATGCGCGCCCAGATGGCGCGGAAGTTCGCCGAGGCCGAGAGGCTCGAGATCCGTGAGGGAACCGCGGAGGCCATCCCCATCCCCGACGCCAGCGTGGATTACGTCTTCGCCAACATGTGCCTCCACCACGTGGAGCGGCCCCCGCGGGCGATCCGGGAGATGGCCCGCGTCCTCCGGCCGGGAGGGGTGCTCGTGGTCACGGACCTCGACGAGCACCGGTTCGAGTTCCTCAGGATCGAACACCACGACCGCTGGTTGGGGTTCGACAGGGAGGAGGTCGCGCGGTGGTTCCGGGAGGCCGGGCTCGAGGACGTGCGGGTGGGGTGCACCGGCGAGGAGTGCTGTGCCCGGGCGAGCGTGGGCGACGCCCACGCCCGGGTGAGCATCTTCGTGGCCTCCGGGAGGAAACCGCGTTGAACCGGGGGATCCGCCGGCGAAGACGCCGGGGTTCATCCCCCTTCCGGCCGCTGGGAGGTGTGGGCGAAGAGGGACTGATCCGCCAGGGGTGAACCGCGGGCACCGTGATAGATGGCGGGCTCCTCCTGCCCCGGGAGCGTCTTGCCTTATGGGACGGTCGGATAGAGAAGGGATGGGCGGCAAAGGATTCGATCCGAAACGGGAGCTGGAGAAACGCGGGTACAAGTTGGTCTACGTGCCCCACGAGGTGATCGCGGACCATATCGCCTGTTACCGGGTGAGGTACCGGGGGAAGGACATCTATCCGCCCGCGGCGGATAAGCTCGGGATACCCCTCAACGAGATCTGGATATCGGAGCTCTTTCGCCCATATGCGCGCTACATACTCTTCCACGAGCTCCGGGAGATCGAGTACCGTGCCCGAGGATATGGTGTCCGGGAAGCGCACATGCTGGCCCTGCGGGACGAAAGGGAACATTTCCGAGGTGATCCCGTTTGGGAAGAACTCAACCGGGAGATCAATATAGCCCCTTCGGAGAGGCTCTTGGAAGTCCCGGGGATCGGGGAGGTGCTTTCGCGGAGGATCATGGAGCACCGACCTTACCGGGACATAAGGGAACTGCGCCGTGTTCCCGGCATCGGCCCCCGTCGATACGAGCTCCTATCGGAACGGTTCTGGTGTATCGTGGAAGGCAAGGAAAAAGGATGAAGGGCATCGATTGCATCTTCTGCCGGATCGCTGAGGGAAAGGCACCGGCAAATGTGGTGTATAAGGACGACGATGTGATCGCTTTCCTCGACATAAGGCCGGTAAATCCCGGCCACACCTTGGTAGTCCCGAAATCACACCACGCCTATATCTGGGAACTCCCCAAAGAAAAAGCGGCGCAGGTCTTCGCTGTGGTACATGAGATCGCCCTAGCTGTACGGGAAGCGTTGAAAGCCGATGGGGTGAGGATCGTGCAGCTCAACGGCAGCGCCGCCGGCCAGGAGGTGTTCCACTTCCACGTCCACGTCATCCCCTGTTACGCTGGAAGGACAGCGAAACGGAGGGCCGCCACAAGGGAGGAATTGGAACAAATCGCCCGGAAGATATGCCGCTATCTCAAAAGGCTTCGTGGAGAGCCCTAGCGTGCGCAACCGCCTTTCGGGTCATTTCAGGGCAAC
>JAADIW010000015.1 GCA_013151115.1 Caldisericota bacterium | reverse complement strand
TGGCTCGAGGACTACGAGACCGGCCGCACCATCTACGGCTTCGAGGAGATCAGGGAATACCTGGAGAAACTCGTCCGGGGGGAGGGGGGCTAAGCGCCGCCGAGGTACCCCACTAGCCGGTAAAGGCCGAACGCGAGGAGCCCGGCCGTGGTGGGGGTGGCCACCCAGCCGATGAGGATCTCCAACACGCGGCGGCGGCTGATGGCCCGGATGCCCTTCACGATGCCCACACCCACCACCGCGCCCACCACCGCCTGGGAGGTGGAGACCGGGATCCCCAGGATGGAGAAGAGGTGTACCCCCATGGCGGCCGCGGCCTGGGCCGAGAACGCGCTCAGTGGATCCAGAACGGTGATGGAACCGCTCAAGGTCTCCGTCACCCCCCGGCTGAAGGTCAGGACCCCAGTGGCAATCGCCAGGCCGCCGAACAGGATCAACCATCTGCCCCCGAACCCCAGGTTCACCAGGGGGCCGATCGTGGTGCCCACGTGATTCGCCCCCAGGGAAAAGGCCATATAGGCCACGGAGAAAAGGACCAGAACCCCCATCAGCCGGTCCCAGAGCTCCACGTAACGCACACGCCGCATGAGGGAGGTGGCCACCCGGTAGATGGCGTACGAGAGCAGGGCCATGAGGAAGGGGTTGATCACCCACACCTGGGCGATCTCGGCGAGCTTGCCCACGTTGACGGGGGCCCCGGCCGCCATGCCTATCCCGGCGACCGCCCCCACGATGGCCTGGGTGGTGGACACGGGCAGCTTCAACACGGTCGCCAATGTGACGAAGACCCCCGCCGAGATCAGGGCCACCAGGACGGCGGCCTGGGGGAGCTCGACCTCCACGACCCCCTTCCCCACCGTCATCGCCACGTTCCCCCCTTGGAGCAGGCCACCGATGACCACGAACAGCGATACCAGGACAATCGCCCCGCGGTAGGAGAGCAACCCCGAGCCGACCGATGTCCCGACGCAATTGGCCGTATCGTTGGCCCCGATGTTCCACCCCACGTAGAAACCGCCCAAGAAGAGGAACGGCGTCACACTATCCCCTTTCTCTTTAGCGATCTATATAGTGGCCCAAACTATATGTTGAACTCTGTTTTGATTCAAGGACACGGGAGGGAGCCGGCACCCGGCCTGGCCCGGCCGGTGTGTGCGGTCGGGGCGGGTCAGAAACCCTCTTCCAGGGACTCGAGCATCGCGGACAGGGACTCCCCTTCCTTCTTGCGGGTGATCTCGACGAGCCCCAGCTTCGTCACGTCGATGAAATCCGCCGGGACCCGATCCTTACGGAGTTCCTGTTTCAACCGCTCGATGACCTTGCGTTCGTCGGCCTTGGAGGCCATGTCCACGAAGTCCACGATGATGATCCCCGAGAGCTTCCGCAGGCGCAGTTGACGCGGGATCTCCACCGCGGCCTCGAGGTTCGTGTTGAGGATGGCCGCTTCCTGGTTCTTGTGGCGGATGTCCTTACCCGTGTTCACATCGATGGCGGTGAGGGCCTCGGTCTCGTCGATGGTGATGAAGCCCCCGCCCTTCAGGGGCACACGGCGCTGGAGCGCCTCCCGGAGTTGGCGTTCGACGTCGTAGCGCACGAAGAGGGGCATCGTCCCCCGGTAGAGCTTCACCCGGGGTTTGAGGGCGTCCAGATGGAGGTAATGAAGGTAGTGGAGCACCTCCCGGTATTCCTCCTCGTCATCCACGATGAGGGAATCAACCCCCTCGGTGAACCGGTCGCGCACGATCGCCTTCACCAGGTCCGGGTTCTTGTAGAGAAGGGAGGGAGCGGAGACGCGCTCCGCCATCTCCTCGATTCCCTTCCATGTACCGAGGAGGAACTTGAAATCACGTTCCAGATCTTCCCTGGAGGCGCCGGCCGCCGCCGTCCGGGCGATGAGCCCCTCCCCGGGGGCCTTCAGTTCATAGGCGATCTGCCGCAGCCGCTTGGCTTCGTTCGGATCGGTGATCCGCCGTGAGACCGCCACCCGGTCCTCCTTGGGGAGGAAGACCCAGTACCGGCCGGGGAGGCTGATCTTCGTCGTCCCCTGAGGGTTCTTGGTCCCCACCCCCTCGCGGCGCACCTGGATGATCAGGGATTGTCCGGGACGGAGCACCTTCTGGATCGGGGGCGCCCCCTTCCAGGGCTCGAACCCTTTGGCGATGAGGATGGCGTCGTTTATCTCGTGTTGCGAGAGGAAGAGGGATTGCTTCTCCCCCACGTTCACGAACGCGGCCCCCAGCCCCGCGAGGACCGTCTCCACCTTTCCCTTGTAGATGTTCCCCACGAGGCGCGGTCGCTCGGGGCATTCGAAGTAGATCTCCACCAGGCGCCCCTCCTCCACGATCGCCACGCGCTTGCGGACGCCGGTGGGGCTCCGCTGTACGTTCACGAGGATGTGGTTTCCTCGGAGCGTATCGGCCTCCTTTCCGGGGGAAGCTCGGCCACGAGCTCCCCGATCGTCCGTCCGAGCACGGGATGCACCATGTCGGGGACGAGTTCCGCGAGCGAGGCGAGGATCGCCTCCCGTCTCAGGAGATGGGGGCAGGGGATGTGGAGGTCGCCATCGTTTATCACGCGGTCCTCGTAGAGGAGGATGGCGATCTCGATCGGCTTGGGCCCCAGCGGTTCGGCCCTCTCCTTCCCCAAAATCCGCTCTACCCCCTGGCAGATGAACGAGAGCTCCCGGGGCATGAGGCTCGTGGCGGCCTCCACCGCGATGCCCACGGCCCCATACGAGTTCCCCCGTGTCGGGGTCCGGAACCACGACGAGGTCCGTTGGATCTGGACACCGCAGGATTCCAACCGGCCGAGCGCTTCGACGATCCTCTCCCGCTGCGGGGGAACCTCCGCCTGTAACCCGAGGAACACCCGTGCCATACTCGCCCCCCTTCGCGTCGGGGGCGGGAGGGGACGCGGTTCAACCTTTCACGGGGGCCGTTTCCCGCACGAACCGTGAAACACCCCTTCGAAACTCCATCCCCCGCTGTGCGCACGGCCGGACCACCCGGACATCGTTCCCCTCACACCGCCCCCGACTTCCCGTGCGTCCCGTTTCTCCCCGCCCATCATGTAGTGAGCCTGCTCAAGTCCCCGATCTCGAGGAAGAGCGACAGCAACGCCCGCAGAAAAGAAAGGCGGTTTCGCCGGATCCCCTCGTCCTCCACCATCACGAATACCCGCTCGAAGTAGCGGTGAATCGGCTCCCCGAGGGGAAGCAGGGCCTTGAGCGCCCCCACGTAATCCCTCCCCTCCAGGGCCCGGCGCACGTGTCCCTCGGCCCGCAGATACGCGCGCCAGAGCTCGCGCTCCTCTTCCTGCTGGAAGAGCTCCGGATCGAAGGAAGTTTCCGTGTGATCGCCGGTGATGTTGCGCAGGCGTTCGAACAGCTGCGCCACCTCCGCCAGCGACGCCTCGCCCCGTAAGGAGGCGAGGGCCCGGGCGCGCTCCAGGAGTCCGGAGAAATCGCCCCGGGGGACCGCGAGCACCGCCTCGACGACGTCGTGGGGTATGCGGTGGTCATCCCGCAGGATGTACCGCAACCGCTCTATCAGGAAGGACTTCACCTCCTCCGGGCCCCTCCCTTCCGGGAGCCGCGGGTAGAACTCCGCCACGGCATCGATCACGTCGAAGAGGTCCACCACGAGGCCCTTCCTCAGGACCAGGGAGATCATGGCGTTGGCGGCCCTACGGATGCCGTATGGGTCCCGGGAGCCGGTGGGCACCTCGCCGATCATGATCGCGCCCGTCACCGTGTCCAGCTTGTCGGCGAGGCTGAGGGCCGTGCCCAGCTCCGTCTCCGGAAGCTCATCGGCCCTGGTCCGCGGGAGGAGGTGCTCCTCTATGGCCCGGGCGACCTCCTCCGGCTCCCCGGAACGGCGGGCGTAGATCCCACCCATCACGCCCTCGAGCTCCGGGAACTCCTTCACCATCTCCGTGGTGAGGTCGGCCTTGCACAGGAAGGCCGCGCGGTCGAGGAGCTTCCCGAACTCCTCCCTATCCGCCGCCTCCGCCCACAGGTAACGTGATAGACGCGCACAGATCTCGCGGATCCGCTGGACCTTGTCCCACATGGTCCCGAGGCGGGCCTCGTACACGACCCCGCGGAGATCGGGCACCCTCTCGGCCAACGGCCTCTTGAGGTCGTTCTCGAAGAAGAACCGGGCATCCCGGAGTCGGGCCTTAACAACCCGCTCGTACCCTTGGCGGACATAACCCCGCTCGTCCTCCTTGCCGTCGCGGAACCCGAGGAACACCGGCGCCGGCTCCCCATCCCGCGCGAAGGGCACGAACTTCCCCTCCTCGTGGAGGACGGCGGCGATCACCGGGGCGGGCAGATCGAGGAACTCCGCCGGGAACTCCCCCAGCACCGGCGCGGGCCACTCCAGCGATCCCACGATGATCCCGAGGAGCTCCTCGGTCCAGAGGGCCCGGACCCCGTGTTCCGCCTCCACCTGCGCCGCCGCCTCCCGGATCATCCCCGCGCGCTCATCGGGGTCGACCACCACCCGGGCGGACCGGAGCGCCTCGACGTAGTCCGCCGGGGAAGCGAGCTCCACCTCCTTGGGGCCGAAGAACCGATGGCCCCGGGTGACCCGACCCGCCTCGAGGCTCCCCAGCTTCACCGGGAGGACCTCCCCCCCGAGGAGACAGACGAGCCAGCGGATGGGGCGCAGGAAGGAAATCCCCGAGGAGTCCCATCGCATGGTCTTCCGGCAGGGAAGCGCCCGGATCGCCCGGGGGACGAGCTCCGCGAGGACCTCCCCCGTGGGCCTCCCCGGGGTGCGCACCCGGAGGAAGAGGTACTCCTTGTCCCCCACCTTCTTCCGCACGAGGTCCCCGGGCGAGGCCCCGTATTTCCTCAGGAACCCCAGGGCGGCCTCGGTGGGATTCCCGTCGGCATCCAGGCCCACGACGACGGCCGGCCCACGGACCTCCTCCACCAGGTCCTCCTGCCGCTCCGGGACCCCCCGGACGAGGACCGCCAGGCGCCGGGGCGTCCAGTAAACCTCCGTACCCTGGAACGGAAGCCGGGCCTCCTCGAGACCCTGCTCCAGGGTCCGGGCCAACGCGGCGGCGAGGACCGGGGCGTCCAGGGCGGGGAGCTCTTCGGTCCCGACCTCAAGCAAGAACTCGGGCACGGCGCTCCTCCAGGAGTTTCAGATAATTCTGGGCACAGGCCCGGGCGAGTTCCCTGATGCGGGCGATGTACGACTCGCGTTCGGCCACGGAGATCGCCCCCCGGGCGTCCAACACGTTGAAGAGGTGGGAGCAATGGAGGGTGTGGTCGTAGGCCGGGAAGACGAGGCCGGCCTCGAGGCATGCCCGCGCCTCGGCCTCCGCGAGTTCGAACATCCGGCGGATCCGTTCCACGTCGGCCTGCTCGAAGTTGTAGATGGAGAACTGGCGCTCCTTCTCGTGCCAGATCTCCCCGTATTTGACGTCCTCGCTCCACCGGAGTTCGAACGCCGACTCCACCCCCTGCAGGAAGAGGGCGATCCGCTCGAGGCCGTAAGTGAGCTCCACCGAGACGGGATCGAGGTCGATGCCCCCCATCTGCTGGAAGTAGGTGAACTGGGTGATCTCCATCTCGTCGAGCCACACCTGCCAGCCCACCCCCCAGGCCCCCAACGTGGGCGATTCCCAATCGTCCTCCGAGAACTTCACGTCGTGTTCCCGCAGATCGATCCCCACGTATTCCAACGACCCGAGGTACAGGTCCTGGATATCGGGGGGCGGCGGCTTCAGGATCACCTGGTACTGATGGTGGAGCCGCAGGCGGATGGGGTTCTCGCCGTAGCGGCCGTCGGTGGGCCGGCGCGAGGGTTCCACGTACGCCACCCGCCAGGGGTCCGGCCCCAGACACCCGAAGAAGGTGGCGGGGTTGAAGGTCCCCGCGCCCTTCTCGACATCGTAGGGCTCGAAGATCACACACCCCCGGTCCCGCCAATATTCGTGCAGGGCGAGTACGAGGTCCTGGAACGTCCTCACGCGTTTTTCGCCACTTCGCATAGCGCGGCGAAGGCCTCGGGATCGCGGATCGCGAGATCCGCCAGGACCTTACGGTTGATCCCCACCCCGGCCTTCCTCAGCCCCCCCATGAACCTGGAATAGGATAGGCCGTGCTGGCGGGCCGCGGCGCCGATGCGGATCTGCCACAGGCGGCGCATGCTCCGTTTCCTGAGTTTCCGCGAGACGTACATGTGGACCCGCGCCTTGATCACGGCCTGCTTGGCTATCCGCCAGCAGCTTTTTCGCTTTCCCTGGAATCCCTTCGCCTGTTTCAGGATCTTACGGCGGCGTCGAGCATGGACGATCCCACCTTTGACGCGCATGGTCTACCTCCTTGCCCCGAAGGCGCCCGGGGCGTCACGGCATGTTGAGCACCTTGACGAGCCGCTTGCGTTCGGCCCCGGTGACCTCCACCTTCCGGCGGGCCTGGCGCTTATACTGGGGCCGCTTCTTCGTGAGCTTGTGTTGGTAGCGGGCCCGCATCCGGAAGATCTTGCCAGCGGCGTTCACCTTCAGGCGTTTGGCCGCCGCCTTGTGCGTCTTCTTTTTGCGCTTCATGAGCCTCCTCCTTTGGCACGCAACGGGCTCAACAACATCTGCAACGTCCGCCCCTTGGAGAGGGGATCCTGGTCCACCTTGGCGATGTCGCGGAGCTCCTCAGCCACCCGAGCGAGCAGCTGTCTCCCCCTGTCCAGATGGATGATCTGGCGGCCCTTGAAGAACACCGTCACCCGCACCTTGCTCCCCTCTTCCAGAAACTCCCGGATCCGCTCGAGCTTGGTGCGGAAGTCGTGTTCGCCGGTCTGAATGGTGAACTTCACCTCTTTCAGCTTCGCCGGCTTCTTCTGCTTCTTCTCCCGCTTCTCGAGCTGATAGAGGTACTTTCCGTAATCGACGATCTTGCACACCACGGGGTTGTGCTCCGGGGCGACCTCCACCAGGTCCAGCCCCCGTTCCTGTGCTAACTCCAGCGCCTTCTCGCGCGGCACGACCCCGAGGTTCCTGCCGTCTTCGTCGATGAGGAGGACCTCCCGTGCCCGGATCTCTTCGTTCACGCGAAACCTCTTCTTTATACCACCGACCCCCTTTCTGCTCGAGAATTTTAGCCGCGACCGCGGCCCGGGACCACGCTAGCGATAGATCCCGTGCGCGCGGATGAACCGGTCCACCTCCTCCGGGACAAGGCCCTCTACGGGGAGCCCTTCCCGGTAGCGGCGCCGGATCTCGGAGGAAGAGATCTCCACCGGATCCATGCGGATGAGGTGGATCTCCGCCCGGTCCAGGGGAGGCCGCCGCAGGGCCTCCGGATCGATCCCCCGCCTCGGGGCAATTATAAACGGACAGAGCCCCATGAGCTCGTCCGCTTCCTTCCACGAAGGCAGACCCAGGAAAGCGTCGGCTCCCACGATATACGCCACCCCCTGCGGGTAGCGCCGCAGCATCGCCCGCACCGTGTCCACGGTATAGGCGGGGCCATCGGTCTCCATTTCTATCCGGGATACCTCGAATCCCGGGCGGCCTTGCACGGCCAGCTCCACCATCCGATAGCGCAGCTCGGCGGGGACGGCCACCTCCTTGTGGGGGGGATGGGCGGTGGGGATGAAGATCACCTTCGCCAGGTCGAATTGCCTCAACGCCTCCTCCGCCACCCGGAGGTGGCCCACGTGGATGGGGTTGAACGCCCCGCCGAAGAGGCCCACCCTACCCCTCAGGCTCAAATTCCACCTCGATCCGGCCGATCCTTATGGGCT
>JAADIW010000081.1 GCA_013151115.1 Caldisericota bacterium | reverse complement strand
CCTCAGCGCGAAGCGGCTTTAGGGCGGGGTTCACAGCAGAGGAGGACGAGGAGGAACCCGATCCCGCTCACCCCGGCCATGGCGGCGAACGCCCCCCGGAGCCCCACGAGCGGGGCCAGGGCCCCGGAGAGGACCGGCCCCAGCATCCCTCCCAGGGCCCGGGTGGAGTCGAACAGCCCCAGGATCTCCCCCTGCCGCTCGAGCGGCACCACATCGCCGAGGTGGGCGGTGGAGCCGATGTAGAGGGAGCTGAAGGCGATGCCAAGGAGGGCGAAGCCCGCGGCGATCCCGCCCGGCCCCCGCGAGAGGGCGAAGATCACCGGCACGAACACCGACAGCCCGAAGCCGCCCAGGAAGACGATCCGTCGCCCGACCCGGTCGCTCATCCGCCCGAAGAGGAGCATCCCCAACACCTGGAGGGCGTGGTTGAGCGCCGCGAGGGCACCCATGGCCCCCGTGGGTATCCCGAGATCGGCCATGTAAACGTAGACGAAGGCGAAGAACCCGGTCGTGCCCATCTGGCGGAAGAGGGCGCCGAGGAAGAGGGAGAGGAGGCCCCAGTCGCGCAGCGACCGCAGCGTGGCGCGCCTCCGCGGGGCCCGTCCCGCCTCGGCGTGGGGCAGGGCGATCAGGGCAAGGAGGCCGAGTAGGGGAAGGGCGGCCAGGGCCGCGAAGCTCCCGCGGAACCCCCACCAGGCGAGGAGCGCGCCCGCGGCGAGCTTCCCCAACATGAGCCCCAGCGACCGCGCGGAGGTGACGTAGGATAGGTTCCGACCCCGCCTCCGCCGGGGGCTCAGCCCGGAGATGAGGGCCATGGCCACCGCGGCGAACCCCGCCCCGGCGAAGGCGCGGGCGAACCCCGCCCCGATGGCGAGCGGGGCCGGGGGGAGGAACACGAGGACCGCGAGCCCCCATGCCCCCAGGGCCATGGACGCGAGCAGGAGGGATTTATGGCGGTAGCGGCCCGCCAGCCGCCCCAGCACCACGCCCCCGAGGACGCTCCCCAGCGACCGCGCGCTCGTCCCCAGGGCGATGAGGATGTGCGGGGCCCCCAGGCTCTTCAAGTAGAGCTGGAGGAGCATGCCCATGGCCGACCCCGCCGTGTAGGACGAGGTCAACGCCACGGCCAGCGGTGCCACGAACCTCCCGAGCCGTGTCCGCTCTTCCAGGACCTCGATGCTCACCGGGAGCCCGAGTGTACCCGAACGCCGCCGGCCGCACCGGCCGCGCCCAACCGAAGCCGCGTTATTGCGGGGTAAAAAGGCCGAAGCTATACTTGACACCGCTTGAAATCCTGAGGGAAGAAAGGGGGAGGAAATGTGGCTATCGTGACGATGAAAGAGCTTCTCGAAGCCGGCGTCCACTTCGGCCACCGGACCCGCAAGTGGAACCCGAAGATGAAGCCCTTCATCTATACCGAGCGCAAGGGGATCCACATCATCGATCTCGCGAAGACCATCGAACACCTGGAGAAGGCGTACTTTTTCGTGCGGGAGCGGGCCGCGGCCGGCGACGAGATCCTCTTCGTGGGCACCAAGAAGCAAGTCCAAGCGACCATCGAGGAGGAGGCCAAGCGCTGCGGTGCCCACTACGTCAACCGCCGTTGGCTCGGGGGAACCCTCACCAACTTCGAGACGATCAGGAAGAGGGTCCTCTACATGGTAGAGCTCGAGCGCAACTTCGAGGAAGGCAAATACGAACGACTCCCCT
This sequence comes from Caldisericota bacterium, assembly GCA_013151115.1. Classification (GTDB taxonomy): domain Bacteria; phylum Bipolaricaulota; class Bipolaricaulia; order Bipolaricaulales; family Bipolaricaulaceae; genus UBA3571. The sequence goes on along the minus strand of JAADIW010000081.1, from coordinate 5,601 downwards.
TGAAGGAGCGGGTCAAGCTCCACCGGGAGCTGGAGAAGCTCCGGCGGAACCTGGACGGCCTGCGGGAGATGACCAGGCTCCCCGGGGTGGTGTACGTGGTGGACCCCACGGTCGAGGTCCACGCCGTGCGGGAGGCGAACATCCTCGGGATCCCGGTGGTGGCGATCTGCGACACCAACTGCGACCCCGACCTCATCGATTACCCCATCCCCGGGAACGACGACGCCATCAAAGCCACCCGGCTCATCACCCGCAAGATCGCCGACGCCATCATCGAGGGCCGGGAGGGCCTCCAGGTCACCGAGCCCACGCCCGTGGAGGAGGAGCTCCCCTCCATGGAGGAGGCCATGCCGGCCATCGGCGAAGTGCCGCTCAAGGACGAGGAACTCGAAGAGCACTACGGCGAGATGCTGAAGGAACTCCTCGAGGAGGAAGGGAAGGAGTAGGCCCATGGAGATCACGCTGGACCTCATAAAGAAGCTCCGCGAGCAGACCGGGATCGGGATCATGGAGTGCAAGCAGGCCCTGATCGAGGCGGGGGGCGACCTGGAGAAGGCCAAGAAGATCCTCCGGGAGAAGGGGAAAGAGTTCCTCTCCCACAAGGGCCGGGAGGCGAAGGAGGGGCGGGTCGAGGCTTACATCCACCACTCCGGTAAGGTGGGGGTGCTGGTGGAGGTGAACACCGTCACCGACTTCGCCGCCAACTCCCAGGAGTTCCGGGAGTTCCTCAAGAACCTGGCCATGCACATCGCCGCCGCCAAGCCGCGGTGGATCTCGCCCGACGACGTGCCGGAGGAGGTGGTCGAGGAGGAGAAGAAGATCCTCCGTGCCCAGGCGGAGAAGGAGGGGAAGCCGCCCCACATCGTGGACAAGATCGTGGAGGGCCGCATCCAGAAGTTCTTCGAGGAGAACTGCCTCCTCAAGCAGCCCTACGTCAGGGACCCCTCCGTCACCGTGGAGGACGTACTGGGGGAGCTTCGGCACAAGATCTCCGAGGATATCGTGATCAAGCGCTTCGCCCGCTTCGAGGTGGGGGAAGAGTGAGGTGAAGTGAGGGTACTGCTCAAGCTCTCGGGGGAACTGCTGGCGGGGAGGAGGCCTCCCATAGATTGGGAGGCCTTTTCTTTTTATGCGGGGGAGATCGCCGCCGCGGCCCGGGAGGCGGAGATCGCGGTGGTGGTCGGTGGCGGCAACATCCTCCGCGGCGCCCACACGCCGATCCCCGCCACCGGCCACGTGATGGGGATGCTGGCCACGGTGATCAATGCCCTCGCCCTGCGGGACGCGCTCCGCGACCGGGGACAGGAGGTTCTGCTGTGTTCGTCGTTCCCCATCCCGGGCGTCGCCGACGCGGTGGACCAGTGGCGGGCGGGGGAGGCGCTCTCCCGCGGGGCGGTCGTCGTCCTCGCCGGGGGCACGGGCCTCCCCTTCGTGACCACCGATACGGCGGCGGTGTTGCGGGCGCTGGCCTTGGGGGCGGAGCTCGTCCTCAAGGGCTCCAAGGTGGACGGCGTCTATACCGGCGATCCGGGGAAGGATCCGGACGCGGTGTTGATCCCGCAGATATCCCACGCCGACTACCTCGCCCGGGGGCTCCGGGTGCTGGATCCGGCGGCGGTCCAGATCGCCGCCGAGCACGGGCTCCCCATCGTGGTCTTCCGCGCCGACCGCGAGGGCGCTCTCGTCGCGGCCTTGGAGGGCCGGACGGGCTCCCGCATCGGTTGACCCCGCCCTTTTCCCGGGGTTACATTGGTCCCGTGGGGAGGTTGGCACATCGGCTGGTGGGCTATCTGGTGGGCTTAGGGCTCGTCCCCGGAGCCCTCATGGGCCTCTCGGCGGCGGGGTATTACCTCGCCGGGGGGCGCGAACCCCAGGCCCTAGGCCTCATCTGGGGGCTGATGGGGACGCTTCTGCTCGTCACCTGGGCGTTCGCCTTCCTGGTGACCACGACGCCCACCCAGCTCTCCTCACCGCCCCCGTCATGGGGCGGCGCGGCCCGGGCGTGGTTTCGGTGGGTGACCAACCGCCCGCTGCGGTACGGGGATATCCCCGTCCATCCGCTTCTCAGGCTGTTCGCCGCCGGCGTCGCCCTGGCGGGCGGGGGGGCGTCGCTCTACCTGTACGGGTGAGCGCGGGGCCGTCCCCCGGGACGCGATCCCCGGTGGGCCCCCGCGTCAGTCAGGCCACGCGGAGGCTTTCGCCGCGGGGGGACGTGAGATGAGGGGCGGGGGGAAGTTCCTAGCGGGATATATCGGCGGCATCCTGGGGACCGCCGTGGCGATCATGGGGCTCGCCGCGTTGGGGCTCTACCTCGCCGGCGCCAGGGACGCGCGGCAGTACGGGAGCGTCTTCGCGATGCTCGGGCTCGGGGCCTGGGCCGTGGGGGCGTTGAGCGTCCTCGGGTCCTGGGGGAGCACCAGATCCTTTTCCCATCAGTATCCGAGCTCCGTGAGCCGCAGCGGATCGCCGGAGCGGGCGCGACAGCTCATGCGCGATACCCTGGCGACGTACGGGTTCCTGATCCGCTGTTCCCTGGTAGGGGCGATCCTCGTGGGCGTGGGCGCCCTGCTCTATTTCCGTTGAGCTTGGATCCGGCGGGGCCGCGCGGGAGGTTTCCCATCACGGCTCGCCGAAGACCCGGGGCACCGCGAAGTAGCCGTCGTCGCGGCGGGGGGCGTTCGCCAGGGCCTCCTCCCGGGGCAGCGACTCGTGCGGTTCGTCCTCCCGCAGGATGTTCCGCACCCCGGGGAGGGGCTCGTAGGGGGGGACGCCCTCGGTGTCGAGTTCCTGTAGCTTGCGGAAGTACGAAAGGATCCTGGCGAGGTCGCTCCGCAGGGCCTCCCGCTCCTCGGGAGAGAGCTCGAACCCCGCGAGCTCCTCCAGTCGCCGCATCAGCCGTTCGGTGATCTCCATCGCCCTCACACCCCCAATCGGTCCAGGGCCGCGCCGAAGCGCCGTTCGACCTCCTCCACAAGATAGCCCGGGACCCCCTTCCGCGCCAGCCGGAACGCCTCCTCCCGGGCGGATTCCAGCAGCCACAGATCCCGGATGAGATCCGCCACCTTGAGGCGCGACACGAACCCGTGCTGGGCCGTGCCCAGGAGATCACCCGGCCCCCGGATCCGGAGGTCCTCCTCCGCGATGCGGAAGCCGTCATCGATGTCGCGGAAGGCGGAAAGCCTGCGGCGGGCCTCGTCGGTGGTGGGGTCCGCGATGGCGTAGCAGACGGCCGGTTGTCCCTGGCGCCCGATGCGGCCCCGGAGCTGGTGCAGCTGCGAAAGCCCGAAGCGGTCCGCGTGTTCGATCACGAGGAACGTGGCGTCGGGGACGTCCAGCCCCACCTCCACCACGGTGGTGGAGACGAGCAACCGGATCCTCCCTTCCCGGAATTCCCCCATCACCCGGCGTTTCTCCTCGGGGGGGAGCCGGCCGTGCATGAGCCCCACCCCGGCCCAGGCGAACCTCTCGGAGAGCTCCTCGTACGCCACCGTGGCCGCCCGCAGGTCCATCTCCTCCGACTCCTCCACCAGCGGGAAGATCACGTAGCCCTTCTCCCCGGCCCGCAGCAGCCGCTCCACCTCGGCGTACACCTCGTCCCGGCGGGACTCCGATACCCACACGGTGCGCACGTTCTTCCCCGGAATCGGCATCTCCGACAGCACCGAGATGGAGAACTCCCCGTATAGGGTGAGGGCCACGGTGCGGGGGATGGGGGTGGCGGACATGACCAGGATGTTCGTGCCTTTCCCCTTCTTCTGCAGTGCCTCCCGTTGCACCACCCCGAAGCGGTGCTGTTCGTCGATCACCGCCAGGCCCAGGTCCCTGAATTCCACCCCCTCCTGGAAGAGGGCGTGGGTCCCGATGAGGAGGTCTATCTCCCCCCGGGCGAGTCCCTCGAGGATGCGCTCCCGCTCCCTCCCCCTCACGCTCCCCAGCAGGCGCTCCACGCGTATGGGGAGCCCCTTGAGGAGCTCCCGGAACACGAGGAAATGCTGTTCGGCCAGGATCTCGGTGGGGGCCATGACCGCGGCCTGGGTCCCCGCGGAGACCGCCATCACACATGCCCCGGCGGCCACCACGGTCTTTCCCGAACCCACGTCCCCCTGCAACAGGCGCATCATGGGGTAAGGGGCGCGGAGGTCCCGCTCGATCTCCCGCAACGCCCGCACCTGGGAGCCGGTGAGCTCGAACGGGAGCGTCTCGTAGAACTTTCGCACCACGTCGGGGTCGGGCTCCAGTGCCTTCCCCCCCTCCTCGCGCCACCTCCTCTTCCGCAGCGCGAGCCCGAGCTGCAGCAGGAAGAGCTCCTCGAAGGCGAGGGTGCGCCGCGCGGCCTCGAACGCCTCCGGACCCTCGGGGAAGTGGATCCCGGCGATGGCGGCCCGCCGCGGGAGGAGCTTGTTCCGCCGGCGTACCTCCTCGGGGACGAGGTCCTCGATGAGGGGGCCGAACCGGGCCAGGTTTCGCTTAACGATCGCGCGGAGGGTCCCCTGGGAGAGGCCCTCGGTGGAGGGGTAGATGGGCACCCAGCGGCCGGTGTGGAAGTCCTTCCCCGCCGGCTCCCATACGGGATTCTCCATCTGCCGCTCCCCGAAGCGGATCTGGACCTTCCCGAAGAAGGAGTACTCCTTCCCCTGCTCGATCTCGTCCCAGATCCACGGTTGGTTGAACCAGATGGCGAAGATGACCCCCGTCCCGTCGTCCACGGCCACCTTGATGAGCTCGAGCTTGGACCGCACCTTGATCCGGGATTTCGCCCGCACCGTGCCCTGTACCGTGACCGATTCCCCGTCCCGTACCTGGGCGACGGGCTTCCGCTTGGAGCGATCCTCGAGCCGGCGGGGGAAGGTGGTGAGGAGATCCTCCACCGTCTCGATGCCGAGCCGGCGCAGGAGCTTGGCCACGGCGGGGCCGCCCCCGGCCGCCTCCTCGATGGGGACGGCGAGGGAACGGAACTTCTCCCGTCTCTTGCGGTCCAGGGCGGCCTCGAGCGCCGACAGGGCCCGAGCACGCTCGTCCGGGGTCATCCCGGCGTACCCGCGCACGAGGGCGGCCCCTTCGGGCCAGTGCAGCTCGAGAAAGGATTCGAGGCCGCCGATCACCGCGGCATCCCGGAAACCCTTGCGCCGTTCCAGGCCGATGACCTTCTCGATGAGTGCCCAAGGGGGTTCTTTCGTTGTCGGCGTCGACATATCCCACTATAATACCCGGCCGCCTCTGGAGGCCCAAATGATCCGTGTCTATCCCGATCCCGCTCTGCGCAAGCGAACCAAACGCGCGGTGCCCGGCGAGCCCGAGACGCTCGCCGCCATCGCCGCGTTGCGGGAGGCGTTCGACCCGGATGCCGCCCTGGGGCTCGCCGCCAACCAGCTGGGGCACAGCGTGCGCGTCGCCATCGTGCGCCTGGGGGAGGGGACGAGGGTCGTGCTCAACCCCGAGGTTGTGGAGCGCTCCGCGGAGATCGAGGTGGACACGGAGGGATGTCTTTCCCTCCCGGGTGTGGAGGCGGAGGTCCCGCGTCCCAGGCGGGTGGTGGTGCGGGCCCAGGACGAGGAGGGGAGGGAGATGGAGTTGGAGCTCGAGGGCCTGGAGGCGCGGCTC
>JAADIW010000006.1 GCA_013151115.1 Caldisericota bacterium | reverse complement strand
TGAATCCACGGACATCCCCTGCTGAAGCGGAACAAGGAGGGAATATGCCCATTTACCGTTTCCGTTGTGTGCAGTGTGGCCGGGAATTCCGTGAGCTCGTGAACTGGAGCGACGGGGATGGCGTGAATTGCCCTTCGTGTGGAACCGACAAGGTGGAGAGGCTCCTCCCCAGGTTCGGGGTGATATACAAGGGGAGCGGCTTCTACACCACTGAATACAAGCGCAAGAACACCACGGAACCCTCCGGGAGCGAGGGGAAGGATTGATCCCGCGGTACAAGGCCCGCACGGAGAAGGGGTGAGGTGAGAGGGGAATGCCGATATCCGGCGACGATATCCAGAAGATCCGTCTGGGGCTAGCATCCCCCGAGGAGATCCTCTCCTGGTCCAAGGGGGAGGTGACCAACTCCGAGACGATCAACTACCGGACTCACAAGCCCGAGAGGGGCGGACTCTACGCCGAGGAGATCTTCGGCCCGGAGAACGACTACGAGTGCGCCTGCGGCAAGTACAAGGGGCGCAAATACGAGGGGGTCACGTGTGAGAAATGCGGGGTCCTCGTCACCACTTCCGAGGTCCGCCGGATCAACATGGGCCATATCAGGCTCGCGAGCCCGGTGGTCCACTTCTGGTACCTGAAGGGCGTGGCGAGCCCCCTGTCGCGGCTGCTCGGGATGAAACGCCGGGATCTGCGGCGCATAGCCTACTACGAGCCGGAGACCTCGCGGGAGCGGCTGTTCATCGTGACCCAATCGGCGAGCCCCAAGGTGAAGCCCGGCGAGACCCTCTACGAGACCGAGGTCCGGATCCTCTCCTCCATTTTCTCGTTCGAGGTGGAGCAGGCGGTCCTGGTGACCGAGGCCCCCGAGGTCCGGGCCCCGGAGGCGGGGCGGGTGGAGATCGAGGAGCGCAAGCTCCAGAACGGGGAGACGTTCCGGGTCATAAAGATCGGCCAACACGAGTTCCCCGTGACCCCCGACGCCGACGTTTACGTCGAGGACGGCGACGAGGTCCAGGAGGGCGAGCTCCTCTTCGAGCGGCCGGCGGGGGAAGTCTGCTCCCAAACCATGTTCGAGATGCTCCGGGCCCGCTACGACAGGATCAAGGGGGAGGAGATCCGCGAGACCGTGGATTACCTCACCTACCTGGTGATCCGGGTCCTGCGCGATGACGTCCCGCTGAAGCTCGGCCAGATGATCACCTCCCTGGAGAAGCGGGCCTACGAGCGGGCGTACCCCGGGGGGTTCGTGGCGGAAACCGGGGCCGAGGGGATCCAGGGCCTGCTCGCCAACCTCGACCTCGACGCCCTCTCCGAGGAGCTCTGGGAGGCCCTGGACCGCACCGCCAACCAGGGGGAGCGCCGCCGGATCCTCCACCGGCTCGAGGTGGTGGAACAGCTGCGACGCTCGGGCAACCGCCCGGAGAATATGGTGCTCACGGTGATCCCGGTGCTCCCGCCCGGGCTCAGGCCCATGATCCAGCTCGAGGGCGGCAAGTTCGCCACCACCGACCTCAACGACCTGTACCGGCGCATCATCAACCGCAACAATCGCCTGAAGAAACTCATCGAGATGGGGGCCCCGGAGATCATCCTCCGCAACGAGCGCCGCATGCTCCAGGAGGCCGTCGACGCCCTCATCCACAACGAGAAGAAGGACAACCCCATCCGCGGCCGGGACAACCGCCCCCTGAAATCCCTCTCGGAGCGTATCCAGGGCAAGCACGGCCGGATGCGGCGCCACCTCCTCGGCCGACGCGTGGACTACTCCGGCCGCGCGGTGATCGTGGTGAACCCGCGGCTCAAGCTCCACCAATGCGGCCTCCCCAAGAAGATGGCGCTGGAGCTGTTCAAGCCGTTCATCATCCGTTACCTTACCGAACGCTATCCCCACGTCCAGTTCGCGAACTACGACGAGCTCAAGAACCGGGCGCTGGCGGGGGAGATCCCGGAGGTATGGGACATCCTGGAGGAACTCATCAAGGAATACCCCGTGCTCCTCAACCGCGCCCCCACCCTCCACCGGGTCTCCATCCAGGCGTTCGAGCCGGTGCTGGTGGACGGCGACGCCATCCAGATCCATCCCCACGTGTGCCCGCCCTATAACGCCGATTTCGACGGCGACCAGATGGCGGTCCACCTCCCCCTCTCCAAGGAAGCGGTGCGCGAGGCCAAGGAGCTCATGATGGCCCCGCGGAACATCCTCTCCCCGGCCCACGGGAACCCCCTAGCCGTCCCCACCCAGGATCAGGTCTACGGTTTCTACTATCTCTCGGTGGAAAAGCCCGAGGGGAAGGGTAAAGGGAAGGCCTTCCGCAGCTTGGAGGAGGCGATCAAGGCCTACGAGCTCGGCCACCTCGACATGCACGTCCCGGTGAAGATCAGGATCGACGGGGAGCTCGTCGAGACGACCCTGGGCCGGGCGATCCTGAACTCGGTGATCCCCGAGGAGCTCCGGGACTACAAGGCCACCTTCAACTCGAAGTACGTGCGGAGGCTGGTGCTGGAGAGCTACCTCAGGTTCGGGTGGGAACGCACCGCGGAGCTCCTCGACAAGTTGAAGGAGCTCGGGTTCAAGTACGCCACGCTCTCCGGGCTCACCATCTCCCTGGTGGACTGCGAGGTCCCGCCGAACAAGTGGGAAATCATCGACGAGGCCAAACGGAGGATCGAGGAGATCGAGAAGCTCTACCTGCGCGGCTTCGCCACCCCCGAGCAGCGCCGGGAGGCGGTGATCCGGATCTGGCAGGAGACCACCGACCGCCTGGAGCGGGCCACCATGCAGAACCTCTCCCGGAACCCCTTCAACCCCGTCTGGGGGATGGTGGCCTCGGGGGCCCGGGGCTCGGTGAACCAGGTGAAGCAGCTCGCGGGGATGCGGGGCCTCATGGTGGACCCCAAGGGCCGCATCATCGAATGGCCGGTGATCGCGAACTTCCGCGAGGGGCTCTCCATCTTCGAGTACTTCATCTCAACCCACGGGGGACGCAAGGGGAACGCCGACACCGCGCTCCGCACCGCCGAGGCGGGCTACCTCACCCGTCGGCTCGTGGACGCCTGCGTCGACGTGGTGGTGCGGGAACACGACTGCGGTACCCGCCAGGGAATCGAGATCGATCCCCTCTACTTCTCGCCGGGCGAGGTGATGGAGTCCATCGCCGAGCGCATCTACGGCCGCGTCACCGCGGAGCCCGTGCGGCACCCGGCGACGGGCGAGGTGATCGTGGAGCGAAACGTCCTCATCGGCCGCGAGCTCGCCGAGGAATTGGACAAGCTCGAGGCCGAGGTGTCGCTGAAGGAGAAAGGGATCGAGGAGCGGATCGGGTGGATGAAGGCGGTGGAGGATATCCGCCACCCCAAGACCGGCGCGGTCCTGGTGCGGCGCGACGAAACCCTGACCCCCGAGCTCCTCGAGGACCTGCGGGCCGCGGGGGTGAAGAAGATCAGGGTCCGCCCCCGCATCGTCATCCGCTCGCCCATGACCTGCAAGACCCAGGAAGGCGTCTGCCAGCTCTGCTACGGGATGGAGATGGCCTTCCATCGCCTGGTGGAGCTCGGGACCGCGGTGGGGATCATCGCGGCCCAGTCCATCGGCGAGCCCGGGACCCAGCTCACCATGCGGACCCACCACACGGGCGGCGTGGCCGGGCTCGACATCACCCAGGGCCTCCCCCGCGCGGAGGAGCTCTTCGAGGCCCGGAAGACCACCCAGGCCCCCCACGCCACCGTCGCCCCCATCTCCGGCTATGTCACCGCGATCGAGACCACCCGGGAGGGGAAGGAACAGGTGGAGCTCACCTCCGCCCCGCGCACGGTCCAGGTGCCGGTGGCGCTCTTCCGCCTGGCGGAGGGGGAGGAGGTCGACTTCCGCACCTTCGCCCAGCTCAAGTCCCCGGTGGAGGGGACGGCGTTCGTCTTCTCCGAGGAGGGCGGGCGGTACCTGGCGATCCTGGACACGCGGGGACAGGACAAGCTCTACTTCCTCCCGCCGGGGGTCAAGCCCGCGGTGGAGCACCGGGCCCACGTGAAGGCGGGCGACCCCCTGTCCGAGGAGTACACGCTGGCCCCGGTGACGGCTCCGGCGGCGGGGGTGGTCGAGGTCAAGTCCACCGACGGATCGCCCATCATCTTCATCCACGACGCGAAGGGACGTACCCACTTCGTCGAGGTCCCCCAGGGCGCGGAGATCCTCGTCTCCGACGGGGATGAGGTGGAGGAGGGCCAGGAGCTCACCGCGCCCGCCGGACCGTTCCAGGTACTCGCCGAGGGCGAGGGAACGGCCCTGGTGGGCGAGGGGGCGGTGGCGGTGATGTCGCCCTCCACCCGGGGGATCGTGGTCCCGCTCACCCCGGACGTGATCCCCACCGTGGAGACCGGCGATCACGTGCGCGAGGGCCACGCCGTGCTCCTCATCGACGTGCCCCAGGGGGAGAGCGTCCTCCTGGAACGGGTCGAGCTCGAGGAGGAGCGTGCCACGGTGCGCTTCCGCTACCGGACCCGGATCGTATGCGACCAGCCCGCGGTGGTGAAGGTGGGCGATAAGGTTGAGCGCGGCGAGGCCGTCTCCAAGGGCGTTATCCCGCCCCAGCGGCTCATGGAGGTGGCCGGGGTGAAGAAGACCCAGGACTACCTCCTCACCGAGCTCCACAAGGTCTACAAGTCCCAGGGCGTGGACATCAACGATAAGCACTTCGAGGTGGTCATCCGTCAGATCCTGAACAACGTGCGCATTATCGACCCCGGCGAGTCCGGCTTCCTCCTGAACGACGTGGTGCCGCTGGAGGTGTTCGAGGCCGAGATCAAGCGCCTGGCGGATGAGAACGCCCGGATCCGACAGGAGCGGGAGGAGATCGTGGGGGATGTCCTGCTGGCCCCGGTGCGCCGGGGGGACATGGTGATCGCCGAGGCGGGGGAGGTCCTCACCAAGGACCTCCTCGAGCGCATGGTGAACCTGGGGGTGCGCCAGGTCCGGGTGGAACACCACGGCGAGCCGCGGACCGTCCGGATCTCCGAGTACCGGCTCCCCCAGGGCGAACGCGAGCTCCTCCGGATCTCCCGGGCCGCGATCCTGCGGAAATCCTGGCTCGCCGCGGCCTCGTTCGAGCGCACCACCAAGGTCCTCGCCGACGCCGCGCTGCGGGGGGAGGAGGACCCCCTCACGAGCCTGAAACCGTGCCTCATGGTGGGGAAGAAGGTCCCGGTGGGCACCGGTTTCAGGTTCCCCGAAGAGGAGGCGGAAGGCGAGGAGGAGGAGATTGGAAAGAGCGAAGAGGAGAAGATATAATCCCCCCTCGCAGGAGGTCCTATGCCGACGATAAATCAGCTCGTCAAACACGGGAGAAAGAAGCCGACGTGGAAGTCGAAGTCGCCCGCGCTGGAGGGCTGCCCGCAGCGGCGGGGGGTGTGCCTGCGGGTCTTCACCCAGACGCCCAAGAAGCCCAACTCCGCCCTGCGGAAGGTGGCCAGGGTACGCCTCTCCAACGGGAACGAGGTCACGGCCTACATCCCCGGCGAGGGGCATAACCTCCAGGAGCACTCCATCGTCCTCGTGCGCGGGGGGCGCGTGAAGGACCTCCCGGGGGTGAAGTATCACATCATCCGCGGCGCCTTGGACGCCGCCGGGGTGGAGGGCCGTCGCCAGGGCCGTTCCAAGTACGGCGCCAAGCGCCCGAAGGAGTGATGGGTTATGCCCGTTGAAGCTCACGATATCGTCATCCCGGGACGCGACGTGCCGCCGGATATCCGCTACGGTTCCAAGCTGGTGGAGAAGTTCATAAACTACGTGATGTGGGACGGGAAGAAATCCCTCGCCCGCCGCATCGTCTACGGGGCCTTCGACCTGATCGACAAATGGGGCGAGGGCCCGGCCCTGGAGACCTTCATCAAGGCGGTGAAGAACTGCATGCCCAAGATGGAGGTGCGCTCCCGCCGTGTGGGCGGGGCCACCTACCAGGTCCCGTTCGAAGTCCCCCCTCACCGCCAGACGATGTTGGCCCTGCGCTGGATCGTCCAGGCCGCCCGGGAGCGCCCCGAGTACACGATGGTGGAGCGCCTGGCCCGGGAGATCGTGGACGCGGCCAAGGGGCAGGGCGGCGCGTACCAGCGCAAGGAAGAGACCCACCGCATGGCGGAAGCCAACCGCGCTTTCGCCCACTACCGCTGGTGAGATCCGGGGCATGGATCCCTCATACGACCTCCGCCGGGTCCGTAACATAGGGATCATCGCCCACATCGACGCGGGAAAGACCACCCTCACCGAGCGGATCCTCTATTACGCGGGCCGCATCCACCGCATGGGGGAGGTCCACGAGGGGACCGCCACCATGGATTGGATGGACCAGGAGCGCGAGCGGGGCATCACCATCACCGCCGCCGCCACCACCGTCCGTTGGGGCGACCATCAGATAAACATCGTGGACACCCCCGGCCACGTGGACTTCACCGCCGAGGTGGAGCGGTCACTTCGGGTCCTCGATGGGGCGGTGGTCCTCTTCTCGGGGGTGGAGGGGGTGGAATCCCAGTCGGAGACCGTTTGGCACCAGGCCGACCGCTACCGCGTCCCCCGGATCGCCTTCGTGAACAAGCTGGACCGGGTCGAGGCGGACTTCCAACGGACGGTGGAGATGATGATGGAGCGCCTGGGGGCCGTTCCCCTGGTGCTCGTCTATCCCTGGCGCGATAAGGACGACCGGCTGCTGGGGATGGTGGACCTCCTCTCGTTCCGCGCGATCCGCTGGGATCAGGGAACGAAGGGGGCCAAGTACGAATACCTGCCGGTCCCCGAGGAGATCGCGGCCGACGCCGCCGCGGTCCGGGAGGGGCTGTTCGAGACCCTGGCCGAGTTCTCCGACGAGCTCGCCGCGATCTACCTCGAGGAGGGGGAGATCCCGGTGGAGCGGGCCGTCCCCGTCATCCGGGACCTCGTCCTCTCCCTGCGCGCCGTCCCCGTCTACGGGGGCTCGGCCCTGGGGAACATCGGGGTCCAGCCGCTGCTCGACGGCGTGGTGAGGTTCCTCCCCTCGCCCCTGGACGTGCCCCCGGTGCGGGGTCACTCCCCCGATGGGGGGGAGGAGCTCGTGCGCCGTCCCGACCCGGACGAGCCCTTTTCCGCCCTGGTCTTCAAGGTCATGGCCGATCCCTACGCCGACCGTCTCCTCTACACCCGGATCTACTCCGGGACGGTGCGCGAGGGCGACCAAGTCCTGAACGCCACCTCCGGGCGGATGGTGCGGGTAACGCGGCTCTTCCGGCTCCACGCCAACCGCCGGGAGAGGATGCGCGAGGCGAGCGCGGGGGACATCGTGGGCCTCACCGCCACCGAGCGGGTCCTCACCGGGGACACCCTCTGCGACCCCGCGCACCCCATCCTCCTCGAGCGGATCCGGTTCCCCGAGCCGGTGGTGTTCATGGCGGTGGAG
>JAADIW010000048.1:2504-11617 GCA_013151115.1 Caldisericota bacterium | reverse complement strand
AGACGGTGACCCCGGAGGGACGGTCCACGACCCTGCCGGTCGAGGACTATTCCGGGACCGGACCGCTCTACACCTTCAATCCCGCCCCCGGCCCCGCCCTCCCGGCGACGATCCCCGCCCTGGACGCGGACACCGATGACGATGGCCTCTCGGACTACGAGGAGCTGAACGTCACCGGCACCGACCCCCTGGACGCCGACTCCGACAACGACACCATCGCGGACGCCGACGAGCTCATCGCCACCGGGGGCGCGTGGCCGGCCCGGACCTTCGACCAGGAATCCGATCCCCTGGACATCAACACCGACGACGACTACCTCCCCGATCCGGTCGAGGGCTCCTGTGCCGATCCCGTCTATACGGGCACCGGCCTGAGCACGCTGGGCGGCGGCCTGGGTGGCACCCGGGATACCGTCCCTCCCTACGTGAACAACGCGGATTCCGACGACGACGGGGTGCAGGACGGGGCGGTGATACCCATCACCAAGGTGGGCCCGAACGGCTTCACCTACTCCTACGTGTTCATCGAGGGGTTCCGCGATGTGGACGCGGCGGACGTCGCGGCCCCGGGCACGGTGCGGACCGTGGTCACGCCGGCCACCGGGGAGCAGGACGACGACGCCGTGTGTAACGTGTGCGATCCCGACTCCGACGGGGACGGCCTCACCGACGGCGAGGAGGTGGGCCTGGGCACCGACCCCGCGGACTGGGATACCGATGACGACGGCCGGAACGATTGGCATGAGGTCACCGGCGGCGGCCCCATACCCACCGATCCCTTCGACCCCGACACCGACGACGACGGCCTCCTGGACTCCGCCGAGGTGTTCGGCTCCAACCCCACCAACCCCGTGGTCGCCGATACCGACGGCGACGGCCTGTGCGACGGCGGCGCCGGGACCCCCTACATGGTGAGCGGTCACCCCACGGTGACCGTGAATCCCATCTGCAAATCGTGTGATATCCCCGGCAACGCCCCGTGCCCGGTCATGGCCCGGCCCGGGAGCCCGGACGGGATCGGAGACCACCCGAACCCCAAGGGCCTCGGTGAGGACGAGAACGGGAACGGCGCCTGGGACGCCGGGGAGACGGATCCCAACCAGTACGATACCGATGGCGATGCCTTGGCCGACGGGATCGAGAAACTCGGCTTCTCCACCTCACGGCAGGACATGATCCCCACCGAGGACCTGTTCGGCCGGCCCATCGAGGTGACCTACCCCGAGTGCGGCTGTCTCGACCCCCTGAACCCCGATACCGATGGAGACGGCCTCACCGATGGCTACGAGGACAGGAACCACGACGGCAACTTCGATTTCCTCCCCAGCGAGTTCGATCACGCCGATCCCCTGCCCGGGCCGCCCATCCCGTATCCCACCGAGACCAACCCCTGCGATCCCGACACCGATAACGACGGCCTCACCGACTACCAGGAGCGGTACCAGCCGAACCCCGCGGCGGCCTACCCGTTCAACCCCACCAACCCGCTGGACCACGACACCGATAACGACTGGATCCTGGACGGGCCCGAGGTGGAGTACGTATGTACCCCCTTGACCTTCGAGAACCTCGACGACGACGGCGACGGCCTGATCGACGAGGATCCCGACGACGGAATCGACAACGACGGCGACGGCTACGTCGACGAGGACGGGCCCAACTACGAGGTGATCTCCGTCCCGGCAACCGCGACTCCGACTCGGACGGGTTCAGCGACGGCCTCGACCCCGACCCGTGCAACTCGCCCCTCATCCCGCTCGTGGCCCCGCCGGGGAGCCTCCCCATCGACACCGATGGCGATGGCTTCGCCGACGAGGACGAGAAGATCGCGGGCACCGACCCGCTCGACCCCGATAGCCACCCCTGCGCTTACACCGCCGATCTCGATCTCGACGGGGTGGCCGACGACCGCCTCTGGCTCGTCACCACCGACATGGAGTGCAGCGCCGAGGTGGTAGTCATCGATATCGACTCGAATGGCCTCGTCGACGCCCGGATCCAGGTGATCAAGGCGCGGGACTTCGCCCGCGGCGACTTCGACGGCGACGGGGTCGAGGACGACGCCCGCTACACCGTGGTATTCGCCCTCGCCGGCCGCCGCGTGATCCAGCCGCGGGTCGTGATCACCGTCTACGACTACGACTGCGACTTCTGCATCGACAAGCTGGAGCTCGCGAAGGAGTGAGGGGAAGGAGGCCGAAGGGGGCCCGTGCCACGTCGCGGGCCCCCTTTTTCCGTTTTTACCGTTCCTCCCGCAGTACCATCTCGATCACGCCGCTGAAGACCTCGTACCGATACGCACCCGGTATGGCCCAGTTGCCCACGAAGAAGGTGGGCGTGCCGCGGACCCCCAGGATCCCCGCGAGCCTGCCGATCTCGTCCACCGCCTCCGCGTACGTCCCCGCCGCGAGACAGGCGGCGAACTCCCCGGGGTCTCCCCCCGCCTCGGCGACGAGCGGCCGGACGAACTCGGGGTCGAACTCGCGGGGGAGCTTCCCCGCGTGGGAATAGGCGAACATCGCGTCGTGGAACGCGCCGAAGATCCCCTGGGCCGCGGCGCAGAGGGCGGCCTCGGCCTCCTTCCGCGAGGCCTCCCCGTGGGCCGCCAGCGGGAGGAAGAGGAGGCGGAGCCTCCCCGTATCGATGTAGGCCCTCCGCAGGTCCGGCAGCACCTCCACCGCGAACCGGGCACAGTAGGGGCAGGAGAAGTCGGAGAACTCCACCATCGTCACGGGCGCCTCGGGGGAACCGAACGCGGGGATCGGCCCGGGGAAGTCGGCGAGGAGCTCGTCAGGCGATAGCGGCGGATATATCCCCCCCAAGCGCGTCCGCAGGGGGGCGAGGCCCCGGGGGCAGTAGGCGGCGACGCGGTTCGCCCCCTCCTTCTCCCCACGGGGGATGGTGTTGCCCGCGCCCCGCACGATCCCGGTGAACTCCCGCTCGGTCCGGTAACAACCGGGGACGTCCAGGCAGAGTCCCACGCGGCCGTTCCCGGTGATCTCGTTATCCCAGAGGTAAACCCGGGCCCCGTCGGCGATGAGCACCCCGTCGTGTCCGTTGTCGGCGATCCGCGAGTCCCGGGCCGTGACGTGCGCCCGGGATGCGGCGATCAGGCCGTAGGGGTTGCCCACGATCTCGACCCCGATCAGGGTCAGTTTGGACTCGTCGTGGGCCCACACCCCCGCGCGGCCGTTGCGGGCGAAGCTGGACTCCGCCACCAGGGCCTCGGCGCGGCCCGCGACGAACAGGCCACAGCCCGCGTTGTCCACCACCTCGCAGTCCGTGATCTCCACGCGGGCCCCGGCCCGCGCCAGGATCCCGTGTGGGCAAAGGTCCCGCGTACCCCCGGCGCAGGCCTCCCCCACGGCGCCGGCGACGGTGATGCCCACGAGCCTCACGGTCACGTCGTCGCCGGAGACGAGGATCACCGGCATCCCGGGGACGGCGCCCCGGATCACGCTCTCCCCCGCACCGGCCCCCTTCAGGGTGATGGACTTCCCGATCCGGAGGTTGGCGGTCCAGGTCCCCGGGCCGAGTTCCAGCGTCGCCCCCTCGGGGGCCGCGTCTATCGCCGCCTGGATCGAGTCCCCGACCCCGAGGGGCTCCCCGAACCCCGCCAGCGTCCCCAGGAGGACGGGTAGCGCGCAGAGGAACACGTACCGCACGCGCAGATTCTACGGGATGGCTTCGGTGCGGGCGATCGGTCCCACGGATCACCGCGGGGCCCCCTGGGCGCGCTTTCGCGGCCGCGGTGGGGCTGCTAAGCTCGGGGCGATGCGTATCCCCATCGATGAGCTATTGGCGCGCCATCCGTTCGTGGAGGAGATCCTCCGCCGGCTCACCGGGGCCGGCCACGAGGCGGTGATCGTGGGCGGGGCGGTGCGGGACGGGATCCTGGCCGCCATGGCCGGCGAACCCTTCGCCCCGAAGGACGTGGACATCGCCACCTCCGCTCCCCCCGAAGAGATAAGGCGGATCTTCCGCGACCACCATGTCCTCTCGGTGGGGGAGGCGTTCGGGGTGATGATCGTGGTGGCCCCCGACGGCCGCCAGTACGAGGTGGCGACGTTCCGGACGGAGCGGGGCTACACCGACGGGCGCCGGCCGGATGAGGTGGCCTGGGCGAGCTTGGAGGAGGACCTCCGTCGCCGGGACTTCACCGTGAACGGCCTCGCCGCCAGACCCGACGGGGAGGTGATCGACCTCGTGGGCGGGGTCGCCGACCTCAAGGCCGGGCTGATCCGTACCATCGGCGATCCCCGGTCCCGGTTCGCCGAGGATTACCTGCGGATGCTGCGGGCGGTGCGGTTCGCCTGCCAGCTCGGGTTCGAGATCGAGGACCGCACCCGCGAGGCGATACGGGAGAACGCCCCGCGGATCACGGGGATATCGTGGGAACGGATCCGGGACGAGCTCGTGAGGATCCTCGAGACGCCCCGCTCGGCCCGCGGGTTCCGCCTCCTGGACGAGCTCGGCCTCCTCCAGCGTATCCTCCCCGAGATCTCGGCCCTGAAGGGCGTCCCCCAGCCGGAGGACTACCACCCCGAGGGCGACGTCTTCACCCACACCCTGCTCGCCCTGGAGGTGGCGGATGCCCTCCGGTTTTCCTACATCGTGAAGCTCGGCGTGCTCTTCCACGACGTGGGCAAGCCCCGGGCCCTGGCGCGGTCCGGGGGGGAGCACATGGGGGGACACGAGGCCATCGGCCTCCGGATCACCGAGAAGGCCATGCGGCGCCTCCGCTTCTCCAACCGCGAGATCGAGCGCGTCCTGTTCCTCGTGCGGGAGCATATGCGCGTCGCCCGCCTACCCCGGATGGGCCGGGGCAAGCAGGTCCTCCTCGTGACCACCGGGGAACGGGAGGAGCATCCCCTGGAGGACCTCCCCCGACGGTTCCCCTCTTACGCGGACCTCCTGCGGCTCCTGATCTGCGACGCGGAGGCGTCCGGACATCGCGCGTCGGCGTGGCTTCCCGTGCTCGCGGAGACGGTCAGGGTGCTCCTCCACCTGCGGCGCGTCCAGGGTCTGAAATTCGCCCGTTCCCTCATCAACGGCCACGACCTCCTCGCGATGGGGATACCCCGGGGGCCGGTCCTGGGGGAGATCCTGGATCGGGTGCACGAGCGGATCCTCGCGGGGGAGATCGCCACCCGGGACGAGGCCCTACGGTACGCCGCCTCCCTCTGGCGCGAGCGGTCCGGGACGGAGGCCGCCTAGACCACCGGCACGGCCAAGTCGGATGGGCCCCAACCGGAGAGGGACGCGCCGGGGTACGATTCCTGGATGAGCTCGTGGAGGATCGCCGCGAACTTCACCTTCTCCCGGCCCCAATCGGCCAAGGTCTTCCCGGGCACCCAGGGCTTGTAGAGGGCCCCGGGGCCCACGACGCACGCCGGACCGGGCTCCATCTTGAAGTAACACGGCGAACAGACCCGCACCATCTCCGCGCCCTCGTAAAAGCGGTTGAACCCCCCGAAGGAATCGGTGAGGTAGATGTGGAGGTCGAGGGGGATCCGCACCGCCCGGCGGATGGCGGCGAGCTGGGGGAGGGCGAGGTCGGCCAACGGGTTGAAGGTGTTCGCGCCCAACTGTTCCAGCACCCTCGCCCCGGCGGGATTCCCGTGGCCGGCGAAGATGGAGACCTTGAACACCACGTCCCCGGGGAGATCCCCTTCCTCCCTCATGCGCGATAGCAACCACAGGAGCCCCTCGTCCAGGACGAGGAATCCCCGGAACCCGAGCTCCACCGCCCGGAGGATGTCGGAGACCGCGTGCCGGAGCTGGTCCGCCCCGCGGAACCGCAGCCCCGAGAGCGATCCCTCCGGGGTGACGAGCTGCCTCCCGGTGTCCCAGCCCGAGCGGGGCCCGGGGGTGATGATCACCTCCACCCTCGCGTCGGCGGCGATACGGGCGAAATCCCTGAGCTCGGCGCGATCGAGCAACGTCGCCCCCATCACCGTGGCGATCACCCGGTGCACGGGGAGCTCCCTTCTCTGGGCCTCGGCGATCACCGCCTCCAGGACCTCGGGGCGTTCCACCCCTGAGATCTCCATGCGGTATTGGGCGCCGTCGGGAAACCGCAGGGGGCTGTCGGGGAGATCGTACGCGTCCCGCCCGGGGACCCCGTGCTTGCGGAGGAGCCCCTCCACCTTGTGCTGATCCATCCTCCCTCCTTCGTCCGTGGATGTGGGCGGGACCAGTGTGGCGCGGGCGCGGGCGTTTGCCAAATCGGGGGCTCAATGGGTGTGGATCTCCACGATGTCCCCGTCCTGGACCACGTGGTCCAGGGGGGCGTGTTGGCCGTCGAACTTCCCCGAGCCCCACAGGCGCACGTACTTCAGCTTCTCCACGAACTCCTTGTGGATGTGCTCCACCACGTCCAGGATCGTGGCCCCCTCCCTGAGGGTGTAAGGCTGCTCCATGTCCGGGGGATGGCCGGGCTTCTTGGTGTAGACGCGCACGATCCCGGCTGATCTGAAGATGAGCTCCCGGGCCTCCTCCACCCCGTCGAAGGTCTCCAGGGAGATGAGCCCGGAGGCGAAGAACCTCTCGTCGGCCCATCCCTTGAACTCCTCGGCCCTCTCGGGGGCGAGATCGACCTTGGTCCCCAGGGCCAGGGTGCGGAGCTCCACGGTGCGCCAATCCAGTTGGCGGGTGGGGCCCTTCCCCAGGACGATGTGGCGCTCCCGCAGGAGCCCCAGCGCTTCATCGGCGGCGCCCTTCCAGTCGTCCAGGGAGAGGTCCACGCAGAGGATCGCCCCGTCGGCGGTGCGGATCAGGCTGAACACCCAGCCCTCGGTGTACTCCCGGGTGATGGGGGGGAGATCCACGAGTTGGATCTGGATGTCCTCGTATTCCATCATCCCCGGACACGGCCTGAAGGTGGACATGGGGTAGGGGGCGATCTCGGGGTTGGCGTTGGTGAGGAGGGCGAGGAGGGAGGATTTTCCGGTGTTGGGCGGGCCCACGAGGACCATCTGGGCCGCGCCCTCGCGCTCCACGTGATAGCTCGGGCCGGACCGTCCCCCGGAGCGGCGGCGCTGTTCCTGTTTCTCCTTGAGCTTGGCGATGCGACGCTTGATGTCGGCCCGCATCTTCTCCGTCCCCTTGTGTTTGGGGATGGTGGCCAGCATCTCCATGAGGGCGTCCAGCCGCTCCTCGTCGGTCTTGGCCTTCCTGAACCGCTCCCGGGCCTCCAGAAACTCGGGGGTGAGATTGGCCGGCATCTCTCCATTATTTTACCCCCGCCCCCGGGGGGACCGGGGAGATTCCGCGTCGGACAAAGGTCCCCTGGAAATGACCCGTTTTGCCGCAGAAAAGGACGCATCGTTTCTGTAACATCCATTACAAGCCTGTGCAGAGAAAGGGGAGGGGATGAGAGCGAAGATCTTTATCCTCGCGGTGTCGGTGGCTGCGGTATGGGGGATGATCGGCTTCACCCCGGGGATCGCTGGCGGGGGCGGAGGGGGGGTGTTCCAGGACCTCCTCCCGAGCCATCCCGCGTATCAATACGTGAAGTACCTCCTCGATCGGGGGATCATCACCGTGGACCCGAGCGGGACCTTCCGCGCCGATGACCCGCTGACCCGGGGCGCGGGGGCCATCTGGATCGCCCGCGCGGTCCAGTACCTGGAGGGCCAGAAGCCCGCGGTGGACGTCAAGGGCCTCACCCAGAAGATCGGCTCCCTCGAGGGACGCATCCGCCAGGTGGAACAGGACATCGTCCAGGTCGTACGTGAACTGGAGACCTTGAAGAACACGGTGGGTTCCCTCAACGCCCGGGTGAGCAAGCTCGAACAGCAGGGCCCGGCCCAGGTCCAGGGTCTCGCGGGGAAGACCCAGCTGGCCCTGGTCGTGGGGATCACGGGGGTGGTCCTCTCCTTGGCCGCGCTGGCCCTTTATTTCCTGGGTTAGAGGAGGCGCCGGAGTTCCCGGATCTTGTCGCGCAGGGCCGCGGCGAGTTCGAATTCGAGCCTCTCGGCCGCGGCCCGCATCTCCTTTTCCAGCTCCTTGATCGTCGCGACGAGCTCCTCCCGGGATAGCTTCTCGGGCTCCTTGGGCACCCGGAACGCCGGGGCCTTCCCTCCGTAGATCTCCTCCGCCAGGTGGTCGTACACCGCCTTTCGCACCGTCTCGGGGGTGATCCCGTGCTTGGCGTTGTACTCGAGCTGGATCCTCCGGCGGCGGTTGGTCTCGGCGATGGCCTCCTTGATGGAGTCGGTGAGCTCGTCGGCGTAGAGGATTACCTTTCCGCGGACGTTGCGGGCCGCCCGGCCGATGGTTTGGATGAGGGACGTGGCCGAGCGCAGGAACCCCTCTTTATCGGCGTCCAGAATCGCCACGAGCGACACCTCCGGGAGGTCCAACCCCTCCCGTAGGAGGTTCACCCCCACCAGCACGTCGAACTTCCCCAGCCTCAGGTCCCGCAGGATCTCCACCCGCTCCAGGGTCTCGATCTCCGAGTGCAGGTAGCGGGCGCGGATCCCCGCTTCGAGCAGATATTCGGAGAGGTCCTCGGCCATGCGTTTGGTCAGGGTGGTGACCAACGCCCGCTCCCCCCGGGCGATGACCTTCCTGAGCTCGCCGATCAGGTGGTCGATCTGGCCCTTCGTGGGGTGGACCACCACCTCGGGGTCCACCAGCCCCGTGGGCCGCACGATCTGCTCCACGATCTTCTGGGAGACCTCCCGCTCGTAGGGACCGGGGGTGGCGGACATGAAGATCACCTGCTTCACCCGGGCCTCGAACTCCTCGAAGGTCAACGGGCGGTTGTCCAGGGCCGAGGGAAGCCGGAACCCGTACTCCACCAAGGTCTCCTTCCGGGAGCGGTCCCCGTGATACATCCCCCGGAGCTGGGGCACCGTCATGTGGGACTCGTCGATCACCACGAGGAAGTCCGGGGGGAAGTAGTCGAGGAGCGTCCAGGGTGGCTCCCCGGGGGCGCGACCGTCCAGATGCCGGGAGTAGTTCTCGATCCCTGGGCACCACCCCATCTCCCGCAGCATCTCGAGGTCGTAGCGGGTGCGCTGCTCCAGCCGCTGGGCCTCGAGGAGCTTCCCCTGGGCCCGGAGCTCCGCCAGTCGCTCCTCCAGCTCCTCCTCGATCCCCTGGAT
>JAADIW010000048.1:0-2468 GCA_013151115.1 Caldisericota bacterium | reverse complement strand
TCGCCGGCGGGATCACGACCCGTTCCCGGTCGGCGATGTAGTCGCCCGTCAGGGGATCGATCACCGTGATCCGCTCCACCTCGTCCCCGAAGAACTCGATCCGGAGGGCCTCCTCGCCGGAAGAGGGGATGAGCTCGAGGACGTCCCCCCGCAGACGGAAGGTCGCCCGCTCGAAGGCGATCTCGTTGCGGCGGTACTGCATGAGGACGAGCTGCCTCAGGACCTCGTCCAGGTCGTACTCCCGCCCCACCTCCAGCACCAGGGACATCCCGGCGTAGGTCTCCGGGGATCCCAGTCCGTAGATACAGGATACGGAGGCGACGATGATCACGTCTCGGCGCTCGAGCAGGGCGGAGGTGGCCGCGTGGCGCAGGCGGTCGATCTCCTCGTTGATGGAGGCGTCCTTCTCGATGTAGGTGTCGGTCTCGGGGATATAGGCCTCCGGCTGGTAGTAGTCGTAGTAGGAGACGAAGTAGTGGACGGCGTTGTGGGGGAAGAGCTCCTTGAACTCGTTGTAGAGCTGGGCGGTGAGGGTCTTGTTGTGGGCGATCACCAGGGTCGGCTTCTGTACGTTACGGATCACGTGAGCTATGGTGAACGTCTTCCCCGTGCCCGTGGCCCCGAGGAGGGTCTGGTACCGCAGGCCCTCGAGCACACCCTCGGTGAGCTCCGCGATGGCCTTGGGCTGATCGCCCTTGGGGCGGAGCTCCGTCACCAGCTCGAACCGCTCCGGGGCCTTGACTTTCGCCATACCCAAAAGATTATACCGCTGGGGTCAGCGGTTGAGTGCCCGGGCGCGCTCGGTGGCGGCCATCACCGCCTTGATGAGGTCCACCCGGATCCCCCCTTCCTCCAGGGCCATGATCCCGTCCACGGTGACCCCCGCGGGGGTGGTGACCATGTCCTTGAGGAGGGCGGGATGCTCCCCCGTCTCCAGCACCATGGCGGCGCTTCCGAGAAGGGTCTGGGCCGCGAGCTCGGTGGCGAGCTCCCGGGGGAGCCCCATCTTCACCCCGCCCTCGGCCAGGGCCTCGATGATGATGTAGGCGTATGCCGGGCCGGCCCCGGAGAGGGCGGTCACCGGGTCCATCAGGTCCTCGTCGTCCACTACCGCCACCCGGCCCACCGCCGAGAAGACCTCCCGGGCGAGGCGGAGGTGATCGCGGTTCGCGAACCGCCCCGGGCAGAGGACGGTCATCCCCTGTCCGACGAGGCAGGGCATGTTGGGCATGGCCCGCACCACCGGCACCGGCTGCCCCAGCGCCTCCTCGATGGAGGCCGTCCGCACCGCGGCGGCGACGCTGATCAGGAGCTGGTCGGTGCGCAGGACGTCCCTTATCTCCGCGAGGACCTTGGGCACCGTCTTCGGCTTCACCGCGACGATCACGATGTCCCTGTCCCGGACGAGCCCCCGGTTGTCGAGGACGACCTCGATCCCGAGCCGCTCCCGCGCGGCACGCGCGCTCTCCTCGTGGGCGGTGCTCCCGGCGATCATCCCCGGCGCCACCTTGTGGGAGCGGACGAGCCCGGAGACGATCGCCTTGCCCACCATGCCCACCCCTAGGACGGCGATCTTCTTTCCCTCGAGCATCCGTTACCTCCTCATCGCCACACGAGATATGACTTTACCCCGGGCGCGCGGGGGCTGCATCGGGGTCCGGATGTGCCGGCCTTTTTTCAGGTTGTCTCCGAATTTTTTAGTTTTTATAATTAACAGGAACCCAAATTCCGCAAAGGTCATAAAAGGGAGGTGAGAGGATGGCCAAGATAGCGGAATTTCGGGAGCCGCTTCTCGGCCATACCCTGGAGATAGAGATGGTCCCGGTGGAGGAGCTGGAGGTGATCGAGATCCAGCGCAAGCCCTCCCAATACCACGTCAAGCGCCTGGCCGACTCCATCCGGAAGCTGGGGTTCCTGGTCCCGGTGATCGGGATCCGGCGCGACGGACGGGTGGTGATCATCGACGGCCAGCACCGTTACCTCGCCGCCCGGGAGCTCGGGATCGGGGAGCTCCCGGTGATCGTGGTGCCGGAGAAGCTCGCCTACGACCTCATGGAGCTCAACGTGGAGAAGCAGATGTCGCTCCGGGAGAAGGCCTACGTGTCCCTCAACGTCTACCGGTGGTACCGCGACGTGGACCCCGGGCGCCCGGAGACGGACCTCGAGCTCCGGGACGCCATCGAATCGGTCCACTACGTGACCCTGGGCCTCGCCTACGAGAAGGCCCCCAAGCTCTTCGGCTCGGCGTACGAGTCCATCCTCCACCGGGTGGACCGGTGGCTGGACCTCCCCCTGTCCGAGGCCCTCCCGGCGCGCGAGGAACGCGCGGCGATGGTGCTCGAGGTGGAACGGCTCGTGCGGGAGGCGGTGGCGAAGCTCCAGGAGCTCGGGGTCAACCACCCCTTCCTGCCCCGGGCCGTGGTCTCGTTCGCGAACCCCATCGGCAGGAAACGGATCATCGAGGAGAG
>JAADIW010000143.1 GCA_013151115.1 Caldisericota bacterium | reverse complement strand
TGCGCGGCACGATGCCGGTGGACACCAGCACCATCTCCCCGGCGATCCGACCGCCCCCCTCGAGCTGCACGCCCGTCACCGCCCCCTCCCCCGGGATCCCCCGACATACCACACCGGTCCGCACCTCGATCCCCATCTCCGCCAGGACGCGCGCGAGTACCTCCGAGCCCCGGCGGTCGAGCTGGCGGGGCAGAAGCCAGGGGCGCGACTCGAGCACCACGGCCGAGAGGCCCCGCCTGGTCAGGGCCCGGGCCGCTTCCAGCCCCAGGAGCCCCCCGCCCACCACGATGGCACGTTTCGCCCGCTCGAGGTACGCGATGATCCGCTCCGCATCGGCAGCGCGCCTCAGGGCGAAGATCCCCTCCCGGTCGAGGGAGAGCCCGGGTATCGGGGGGATGAACGGCTCGGCCCCGGTGGCGAGGAGGAGCCTATCGTATGTGACCCTCTCCCCGCCCGCGAGCTCCACCTCACGGCGATCGGGGGCGAGGCGCACCGCCCTGACGCCCGGTCGATAGGCGATTCCCTGCCGTTCGAACCACTCCGGGGGAAATGGAGAGATGTCGGCGATGTCCTTCTCGCCCGCGAGGACGGAGATGAGGCCCGGCCGGAGGTAGTAGGGTAATGGCTCCTCCTGGAGCACGGTGATCTCGGCGGAGGGATCAAGGGCCCGGAGCCTGCGCGCCGCGGTGAGGCCCGCGATTCCCCCGCCGACGACGACATGCCTCATCCGACCTTCTCGAACATGCTCTTCGGGGCGCCGCACTCGGGACAGACCCAGGACTCGGGGAGGTCCTCGAACGGGGTGCCGGGCTCCACCCCTTGGGAGGGATCACCCGCCTCGGGGTCGTAGATCCAGCCGCACACGGTGCACTCCCACTTCTCCATCCCATCCTCCTCCACGCGAAGGGATGCCCCTATTTTAGCCCTCCCACGATCCCCGCCAAATCGCTTCCGAACGCGGTTCTTCCGACTGGAATTATTCCCTGCGCAGTAGTATATTGATTTTGAGCAGAGAATGGACGCGTGGGAATTCAACCGGCAACCGGAGAGGCCGCTCTACAAACAGCTCAAGGAATACATCCGCACCTGGATCGAAAGTAACCGTTTGCAACCCGGCGACAAGATCCCCACGGAACGAGAGCTCTCCCGGCTCCTGGGGGTCAGCCGCCTCACGGTACGCCAGGCCATCGCCGAGCTGGTGGAGGAGGGGATCCTCTACCGGGTCCAGGGCAGCGGGACCTACGTGGCGGAGGCGGAGGCCTCGACCCTCCACGCCCTGGTCCCGGAACGCGAGTGGATCCGGTACCTCCTCCAGGGGGAGAGCCGCTACAACGAGCGGAACGAACGGCACCCGGTGCGCCTGGAGATAGAGGTGGTGGGGCGCCCCCGTCTGAGGGATCGCATCATCGGCGCGGTCGCCGCGGGCGAGGCCCCGGACATCGTGCTTATCGACCTCGTGTGGATGGCGGAGCTCGCCGCGCTCCAGTTCTTCCTCCCCCTGGACGAGCTGGATCCACCCTGGACCTCCTCCTATCTGGATGACCTCCTGCCCGGCGTGGCGGACGGGCTCCTCGTGGACGGACACATCTACGGGGTCCAGGCGGACCTCAGCGTCACGGTGCTCTGGTACCGCAAGGACCTCCTGGAGGCGGAGGGCCTGGAGCCGCCGCGCACCTGGGACGAGCTCGTGGCGCACGCCTCCAGATTGGTGCGGGCGGGAACCGCCCACGGGCCGAAGCCTTACCCCATCGTCTTCTGCGGGGGGGTGCGGGGGGGCGAGACCACCACCTATCAGCTCCTCCCCCTCTTCTGGAGCGCGGGGGTGGAACTCGTCAAGGGTAAGGGGCCCGGCCTCGCGGGGAGGCGGGCCGAGCGGCCCCTCAGGTTCCTCCACGGGCTCGTGCACGACCACCGGTTGGCCCCGCCGGATGTGGTCTCCCTCCCGTGGGACGGGCCGCGGAAGCGCCTCGCCCGCGGGGAAGCGGCCTTCGCGTTCGGGGGCACCTACGAGAAGCGGGCGATCCAGGCCGCGGCCAGGACGGGGGAGCGGGAGTTCCGGGAACGGTTCGGCATGGTCCCCATCCCCGCCCCATCGGACGGGACCCCGGCCGCGGCCACGGGAGGCATGGTCTTCGCGGTGACGCGCCAGACCCGGGACCGCGAGGCCGCGTTGGGGATACTGAAGGAGCTCGCGGCCCCGGACCTCATGGAGGCGTTCTGCGTACGCACCGGGCGACTCCCCAGCCGCCGCTCCGTGGCGGCCGTGCTCGAGGACCGGAGCTGGTACCAGCGGGAGGAGAGCGCCATCCTCCCCTACGCCCGGTCCCGTCCCACGGACCCCCACTACGCGAAGATCTCCTACCAGTTCCGCGTCATGGTGGAGGACGTGCTCGCCGGGCGGGCCTCCCCCGCGGCGGCCATCCCCCGGGCGCGGGCCGGGATCGAGGCCATCCTACGCGGCTGATCCCCCCACGAGCGCGCGGTGGACGTACCGGGCCACCATCCGGTGGAGGTAGTGGAGGGCGTGATCGTAGCCCCGCAGGGCCACCGCGGTGGTGTACTGGAGGACCCGGGCGATCCAGAGCTTGAACAGGAGCTCCCTCCAGTCCTCCTCGGCGGGGTCGAAGCGCTCGAGGAGCACCAGGTACGTCTCGGCCCACGCGTCCTCGTCCATGAAGGAGAAACGCGGGTACTCCCGGCAGGTCAGCATCCCCTCCCGCACGGGGCGGGGAAAGAGCCCGAGGAGCTCCACCTGGCGATCGGTCCAGTTCTCCCGGAGGAGCCAGAGGGTGCGCTCGAAGTCGTAGCCCACCCGCTCCTTCACTTCCTGGCGCACCGGGCCGGGGTATTCGAAGTGGTGCACGGTCCCCGCGGGGACGTCCTCGTCCTTCAGCCCCTGCACGGCGGAGAAGCACTCGATGAGCATCGTCTTCAGGTCGGTGAGGGCGCCGTAGAGCTTGTGGAGCTTGCCCGCGTCGATGTAGATCTCGTAGATGGGGAGGCCGTGGGCCACCATGGAGAAGGTGTAGAGGGTGTCGATCCCCCAGTCGGACTGGCGGCGCACCCGGGGATCCGATAGGAGGCGCTCCGCGGCCGCGCGGGTGAGGAGGAGCTCCCCGCCCAGGGGCTGCTCGATCCACGGGAGGGCCGAGCGGGGCCACAAAAGCGCGAACCCCGTGCGGGTGATCATCCACGTGATCATGGCGTCGGTGGACGACCGGGGGAAATAATGGCGCACCACCTGGTATCCCTCATCGGCGGCGTCCTCGGCCTTGGTGATCCACTCCTCGGAGAAGGAGACGATGTCCGCGTCGTAGAAGTGGATCCTGGCGTGTTCGGTCTCCTCCAGGAAATATTTGAGGCCGGTGTTCATCCCGTCGCCCTTTCCCGGACGCAATTCGCCCAGCCTCTCCTGGACGATGACCGCTACGCGCTTCCCGTACTCCCGCGAGAGCTCGGGGATCGCGGCGGATACGGCACGGAAGCAGTGGTCCTCGCTCGCCCCCACGCACAGGACCTCCGATACCCGCGGGTGGGCGAGGGCTATCCTCACGCTCCTCAGCAGGACTTCGGGGTTCTCCTCCTTGAACGGAAACACAACCAACGACATCGCTGACCTCCTGTACCTCAGTCGAACTTCAGCGCTTCTCCGGTCTTCTCGTCGAATAGCCTTATCTTGGCCTTGGTGAGGACGAGACCGATCGTTTGGCCCGGGGCGACGGAGAGCTCGGGGCTCGTCGCCACCTTCAGCACATCCTTCCCCACTTGGACGGTGAGGAGCTGCTGGGAGCCCAAGGGCTCGGCCACGATCACCTGGGCCGGGAGGGTCCCCTCCTCGGGGGTGGGCCGCACCTCGATGTTCTCGGCGCGGATACCCAGGACCACCGGCGTCCCCACCATCTCCTCCAGCTTCCCCTCCCACTCCTCGTGTACCTCCACGGAGAAGTCCCCCACGGCGAGGTACACCCTCCCGTCCGCCTTCCTGACCTCGGCGCGGAGGAAGTTCATCGGGGGCGTGCCGATGAACCCGCCGACGAACACGGTGGCGGGCTTGTCGTACACCTCGTGCGGGGTATCCAGCTGCACGATCTCCCCGTCCCGCATCACCGCGATCCGGTCGCCCAGGGACAGGGCCTCGATCTGGTCGTGGGTGACGTACACGGTGGTGGTGCCTACCTCCCGGTGGAGCTTCTTCAGCTCGGCCCGCATCTGCAGGCGTAGGAGCGCGTCGAGGTTTGAGAGCGGCTCGTCCATCAGGAGCACCTCGGGCCGCATGACCAGGCCGCGCCACCGCCACCCGCTGACGCTGGCCCCCGGAGAGCTGGGAGGGGTAACGATCGAGGAGCTCGTCGATCTGAAGGAGCTCCGCCACCTCTTTGACCGCCCTCTTTATCTCCTCCTTGGGGGTGTGGCGCATGCGGAGGCCGAACGCGATGTTCTGGGCCACCGTCATGTGGGGGAAGACCGCGTAGGACTGGAACACCATGGCGATCCCCCGCCTCGAGGGGGGGAGGGCGGTGACGTCGCGGCCGCCGATGTAGACCCGCCCCCGATCCACCCGCTCCAGCCCCGCGATGCACCGCAGGGTGGTGGTCTTCCCGCAGCCCGATGGGCCCAGCAGCACGAGGAACTCCCCGGGCTCCACCACGAGGTCCATATCCCGTACGGCCACGACCTTCCCGAAGGCCTTCCGTACGTTCTCCAGTCGTATCTCAGCCGCCATGGTTCACCTCTCTGCCGTGGCCCCGCCCCACATGTGGAACAGGTACCGCCGGATCAGGAACATGAAGAACAGGGCCGGGAGGATCATGAAGAACCCGCCGGCGAAGCGGAAGTAGAGGGGAGAGGCCTGGATAGTGGTGAGGATATGGGCCGGCAGGGTCCGGTTGTTCACCGTGAGGATGGTGGCGGCGAACACCTCGTTCCAAGAGATGACGAAGGTGAACATCGCCGCCGCCGCCAGGCCCGGCAGCGCCAACGGCAACGCCACCCGGGCGAAGGCGCCGAAGCGGCTGCACCCCAGCGTCATCGCCGCCTCCTCCAGGTCCTTGGGCACCCCCATGAAGATCCCCGTGGTGATGATCACCGCGAACGGGAGCGCCATGGCGGTGTGGATCAACGCCACCCCCACCAGGGTGTCGTAGAGCCCCCACCGGATGAAGGTGACGGCCAGCGGGACGGCGAGGAGGGCGGTGGGGAACATGCGCGTGATGAGGATCCCCAGCCGGAAGGCCTCCCTCCCCCGGAAGAAGAACCGGGCCACGGCGTACCCCGCCGGCGCCCCCACCGCCAGGGTGAAGGAGAGGGTGAGCAGGGCCACCCACACGCTGTTCAAAAGCGAGTTCAGCACGCCGTAGGAGCCCAGGAAGAACTCCATCGTGTCCAGCGAGAAATGGCTCGGGATGATGGGCTTGGGCCACGCGTAGATCTCGTTCCGGGGGGTAAAGGAGGAGATCCCGATGAAGAAGATGGGGATGAGCACCCACAGGGCGAAGGCGGTGACCCCCATGTAGAGCAGGGTGCGGCGCAGGAGTCGGGGGTAGCTCATCCGCGGATCACCTCCATCCGGGAGCGCAGGAACCGCAGGTAGAACCAGGTCATCCCGATGGAGATGACCATGAGGAACACCGCGTAGGCGGAGGCGATGTGGCTATTGCGGTAGAGGAAGTGCCAGAAATAGGCCTCCCCTGCCAGCACGGGGATGATGTTGCCGGCCAGGGCGAGGACCACGGCGAAGGTCTGGAGGGCGAAGATGGTGCGGATGATGAGCGCCGATTGCAACGAGGGTTTGAGCATGGGGAGGATCACGTACCACACCTTCTTCCATCCCCGCGCCCCCAGCACCTCGGCGGCCTCGAGGTAGTCCTTGGAGATCATCTGGAGCCCCGCCACGAGGATGACCAGCACGATGGCCGTGGCCCGCCAATGCTCGGCCACCACGACGGCGAGGAAGGTCAGCCCGATGTTCTGGTAGGAGATGAAATAGATCGGCCGCTCGATGAGGCCGAGGGAGTAGAGGATGGAGTTCAGGAACCCGTGCTGGGTGAAGATGGAGAGCCAGATGAGCCCGGCCGCGAGGTCCGAGATCCCCAGCGGCAGGGCGAAGAGGTAGAGGAAAAACCTGGAACCCCTGAAGCCCGTGTTCACGAGGAGGGCCATCGCCAGGGCGGTGATCAGCTGGAGGGGGACGATGGTGACGGCCAGCAGGAACGTGTACTTGAGGGTCTCAATGAAGCGGACGTCGGCCACCATCTTCTTGAAGTAATCCAGGGTGAAGGCGCCGTTGTCGGCCCGGAAGGCCAACATGATCGCGTTGAACAGGGGCATGAGGAAGAAGACCCCGATGAAAACGAGGGTGGGCAACAGGAGCCAATAGGGGAGGAGGGTATCCGTCCCCAGGAGTTTTCGCAATCTCGCTTCCATCAGGCCGATATTAAGAGAAAAGGAGGGGGAGGGCATGCCCTCCCCCTCCTTTCATCCCGGTTCGGTTCAGCCGCCGTCCGGGGCCGGATACGGCGCATCCGCCTCCAGGTAGAGCTCGCGCAGGCGGGTGGCCTGGGCGCGGAGGAACTTCACGTCCACCGGCTCGCCCCTGATCACAAACTTGAAGAAGGTGTCCTTGTAGATCTTCTTGTACTCGTCGGAGATCCCGCCGGGGATGAAGGACACGATGGCGTCCGGGGAACCGGCCTGGGCGGTGACGCCCTTGGCGAGGATCTGGAGGGCCCCGGTGGGCACGGCGCCGGCGGCCTCGGCCACCACCGGGAAGAAGCCCACGCCCTGCAGGATCTTAACCTGGGCCTCGGGGGTGGTGAGGTACTCGATGAGCTTGGCCGCGGCGTCGAAGTCCGGGGAGGTGGTGGGGATGGCGATGAAATCATCGGGGCGCTCGACGATGGCCTGCTTCACCCGGGCGGTGTGGTCCCACGCGATCCAGACCTCCTCCGACAGAAGCGGGGTGTCCATGGCGTCCCAGGTGGGAGCGGCGGGGTTCACGTACTGCCAGAGCTCCTTCATGTACTCCCACATCTTCACCGCGGCGCCGCTGTCGAAGGCGAGCACCTGATAGCCGGTGAAGGAGGGATAGAGGTAGCCGTGGATGAACCGGTGCAGGAGGCTCTTGGGGCCGGCGGGGATGCCCAGCTTCTGCATGCCGGTGGCCTCGTAGATGTTCTTGGCCCACTGGAGGAGGTCATCGTAGGTCAGGGCCCAGATATCGGCGCCCTCGGGGAGGTACTCCAGCGCCTTCTTGTTCACCACCATGAGGTAGGTGGCCTGCATGAGCGGGATGTAGGCCTGCTTTCCTCCCATCCGGCCGAGCTTCATCAGGGTGTCGCTGATGGTGCCCCCCACCGCCACGCCGCTCAGGTCGGCGAGGGCATCGACGACGCTGACGAAGTCACCGTGCAGGCCACAGAGGACCGCGATCTCCCCCTTGCCGGCCTCGTACTCGGCCTCGACACGGGACACGAATTCGGCGTACTCGGCGCCGATGAACTTCACGTCGATGCCGGTCTCCGCGGCGAAGGGCTTGAGGAGCTCGTTGCGCACGAACTGGGCCTCGGCGATGGGGACGAACTGGGTGGACATCCAGGTGATCTCCTGGGCCGCGAATCCCACAAACGCGCTCAGGAACAACGCTGCTGCCAAAATACCGTATTTCCTCATAACTGCACTCCCTCCTTTTCAAGCTTTTGGTGTTTGCTTCCGAAAAAGGCGCGGTTTCCCGACCTCGTACATCACCTCCTGAATTCTGCTCAATGGACAAAACCATTTTAGTCTTCCCGGCGGGAAGATGTCAAGTACGAAGCGATTCCTGTGTTAAAATGCGCCATGCCCATGAGGATCGCCATATGCCACTTCCGCTACGGGATGTTGGACGGGGTCTCGCTGGAGATGGGGAAGTGGGCGCGGGCCCTGGGGCGGCTCGGACACGAGGTCGTGATCATCGCGGGCGAGGACCCCACGGGGATGGCCCGGATCGTGCCGGAACTGTCCATCCCCCACGCCGAGGCGATCTGCCGGAACGCGGTCGTGGCGCTCCGCGATTACGCCCCGGGCGGGCTCCGGGAGGCGATCGAACGGGAAGCCGGACGGATCGCCGGGGGCCTGGCGCGCCTCCTCGAACGGGAGGGGGTGGAACTCCTGATCGTGGAAAACCTCTGGTCGCTCCCCTTCAACCCGGCCGCGTCGTTGGGCGTCCTGGGGGCCGTGGAGGCCCTCTCCCTCCCCGTGATCGCCCACCACCACGATTTCTGGTGGGAGCGCGATGTCTACTCCCCCACATGTGCGGAGATCGAGGCGCTCCTCGCCGGGCACTTCCCCCCGCCCTATCCCCGCGCCGTCCACGTGGTGATAAACTCCCTCGCCCGCGCCGAGCTCCGGCGGCGACGGGGGATGGAGGCCACCGTGGTCCCCAACGTCATCGACCTCGACGCCCCCTGGGGCGTGGACGGGTTCAACGCCGACCTGCGGGAGGCCCTCGGCCTCTCCCCGGACGACATCGTCTTCCTCCAGGCGACGCGGGTCGTCCCCCGGAAGGGGATCGAGCTCGCCATCGAGCTCGTCCACCGTTTCCAGGAGGAAGTCCTGCCTTCGCTCCGTATCCCCGGTAAGGGCCGTCGCGCCGTCCTCCTCCTCCCGAACCTGATCGAGGACCGCGAGTACCACGGGAAGCTGGTGCGCCGGGCGGGGGAGCTGGGGGTGGAGGCGCTTTTCGTCCCCGACCGGTTCGGGCCGGAGCGCCGCGTGGAGCGGGGGAGAAAGATCTATTCGTTGTGGGACGCCTACGCCGTCGCCGACTTCGTCACCTACCCCTCCCTCTACGAGGGCTTCGGCAACCAATTCCTGGAGGCGGTCGCGGCGAGGCTCCCGCTCGCGGTGTTCGAGTACCCCGTGTTCGCGGCGGACATCGCCCCGCTGGGGTTCCGCTACGTGTCCCTGGGCAGCGAGTACCGCCGGGATGGGGAAGGCCTCGCCGCCGTACCCGAGGGCGTGATACCGCGGGCCGCGGCGGAGGTGGGGGCGATCCTCGCGGACCCCGGGCTCAGGGACCGTATGGTGGAGCACAACCTCGCTCTGGCCCGCGAGCATTTCTCCCTGGAGCGGCTGGAGCGGGACCTCGCGCGGATCGTGGCGGAGGCGGCGGGATGAGGACGGTCGTTCTCGCCGGGGGATACGCCAAGCGGCTGTGGCCCCTCACCTTGTCGCGCCCGAAGCCGCTCCTGCCGGTGGCCGGACGTCCGATCCTCGACTATCTCTTCGCCGGGATGCCGGAGAACGCGGTGCCGATCCTCTCGGTCAACCGCCGGTTCGCCGACCACTTCGCGGCCTGGCTCTCCGGGTCGGGACACCGGGCCGAGCTCGTGATCGAGGAGACCCGGTCGGAGGAAGAGAAGCTGGGCGCCGTGGGGGCCCTGGCATACCTGGTGGAGCGCCTGGGGATCGACGAGGACCTCCTCGTGGTGGGCGGCGACAACATCTTCCCGTTCGCGCTCTCCGACTTCGCCGCGGCGTATACCGGGCGCGTCCTGGTGGCCCTGTACCGGCTGGGGGACCGAGGGGCGGCCCGCCGCTACGGGGTGGCGGAGGTGCGGGGCAACCTGGTGGTCCGGTTCGTGGAAAAGCCGGAGAGGCCCCCCTCGGACCTCGTGAGCACCGCGTGCTACCTGTTCCCCCGGCGGGTCCTGCCCCTCCTCCGGGAATTCCTCCGGGCCGCCGAGGCGGGCAAGGACGCCCCGGGCTACTTCCTCCAGTGGCTCCTCTCCCGCGAGGAGGTGGAGGCCTTCGTGTTCGACGGCCCCTGGTTCGACATCGGCTCCCGGGAGGCCTACATCCGGGCGAACCTCCACTTCAACGGGGGCGAGAGCTGGATCTCCCCGGACGCCGCGATCCGCGATTCCACGATCCGGGACTCCGTGATCCTGGGCGACGCGGTGATCGAGGGCTGCTCCATCACGGGGTGCGTGGTGGACGGGGGCACCCACCTCCAAGGGGTGACGCTACAGGACGTCATCGTGGGCCGGGGATCCGATCTCCGCCGCATTCCCTGACCCGGGGATATCCCGGTTGGAGCGCGGTCCGGGGGGCGGTAGTATGGCCGTGTATGGGGATGTTCGAACGGGTGAGGGATGAGGTGCGGCGCCGCGGGCTCCTCTCCCCCGGTGATCACGTGCTCGTCGCCGTCTCGGGGGGGCCGGACTCCATGGCCCTCCTCTACTGCCTCTGGTGGCTGAGACGCGACTACGACCTCTCCCTCACCATCGCCCATCTGGACCACGGGATCCGCCCCGATACCGGGAAGGACCTCGAGGCGGTGCGGTGGGCCGCCGAGGACCTCGGCCTCCCCCTGGTCCACGGGCGCCGCGATGTCCCCGCCTTCGCCCGGGAGCGGAAGCTGAACCTGGAGGAGGCGGCCCGGATCGCGCGCCGGGAGTTCCTGGAACGGGCCGCCGAGGAGGCGGGGGCGTCGAAGATCGCGCTGGGGCATACCCGCACGGATCTTGCGGAGACGGTGTTGATGCACCTGCTGCGGGGGGCCGGCCCAGGGGGGCTGCGGGGTATCCTCTTCTCCGCCCCGCCCTACATCCGCCCCCTCCTGTGTGTCTCCCGGCGGGAGACGGAGGAGTTCTGCCGGGCCCACGACATCCCGTACGTTATCGACCCCACCAACCTGGACACGAAGCTCCTGCGTAACGCCATCCGCCTGGAACTCCTCCCGTACCTCGAGAGATTCGCGCCGGATCCCGAGGGGGCGCTGGCGCGGTCGGCGGAGCTCTGGGCCGAGGCCGAGGAGGCGTTGGGGTGGGCCGCCGACCGGGCCCTGCAGGAGGCGCGCCTCGGCGACCGGGCCCTCTCGGTGGGGCGGCTCATGGAGATGCCGCGGAGCGTGCGGGCCCTCGCCGTGCGGGCCATGGCGGCGGAGGTACTCGGGTCCGAGCGGGGGATCGACCGGGTCCACATCGAGCAGGTCCTCCACATCCTGGAAGTGGAGGAGGGCCACGCCATGGCCACCCTCCCCAAGGGCCTCCTCGTCGAGCGGTGGCGCGACCGGCTCCGCTTCGTCCTCGCCCCGCCGGGCCCCGGGAGGGAAGCACCCCCGGAGGGCGAATGGGAGCTCCCCCTCCCGGGCGAGCGGGAGATCCCGGAGCTCGGCTGGAGGTTCAGGCTCTCCCTGATCCCGCGGCCGGCGGATCTCCGCCCCCCATCGCCATACGTCGCCTACATCGATCCCCGGAAGATCGCCCCGCCCCTCCGCGTGCGCACCCGCCGCCCGGGGGACCGGATCCGCCCCCTGGGCTTTCCGGAGGCGAAGAAGCTCAAAGACCTCCTCTCCTCAGCGGGGATCCCCCCGGAGGAGCGGGATCGCGTGCCGCTCCTCTGCGATAAAAAGGGGATCATCTGGGCCGTGGGGGCTAGACTCTCGGAGGACTACAAGGTGGAGGGGGACGCGACGGAGGTCCTCCGGGTGGAGGCGGAGAGGTTGAAATGATCACGCTGCTCGTGTTTCTGGCGACGATCCTCTTCCTGATCGGGGTCCACGAGCTGGGCCATTTCCTGGTGGCCAAGCTCTTTCGGGTGTGGGTGGTGGAGTTCGCCGTCGGCTTCGGCCCGGCCCTGGCCACCTGGGTGCGCGGTGAGACCCGCTACTCCCTGCGGATCCTTCCCCTAGG
This sequence comes from Caldisericota bacterium, assembly GCA_013151115.1. Taxonomy (GTDB): domain Bacteria; phylum Bipolaricaulota; class Bipolaricaulia; order Bipolaricaulales; family Bipolaricaulaceae; genus UBA3571. The sequence goes on along the minus strand of JAADIW010000143.1, from coordinate 80 downwards.
CGGCTACGTGAAGCTGGCCGGGGAGGGCTTCGAGCCGGAGGAGGGCATCCCGTTCGAGCGGACGCTCCCCGGGAAGCCCC
>JAADIW010000118.1 GCA_013151115.1 Caldisericota bacterium | reverse complement strand
GGCCTTCCCGGGGATCTCGGCCGACCTTATCTCGCGCCGCGCGAGGTAGAGGTAGACGGCCCCCACGCCGAGCCCCAGCTGGGGGATGAGATACCCCGCCAACGCCGTCCAGTGGATCCGCTCCGTCGCGGCGAAGCTCGCGAACACCCCGAAGAAGAGGAGCTTATCCGCCAGGGGGTCGAGGACCTTCCCCGTCACGGTCACCTCCCGCCGGGTGCGCGCGAGGTACCCGTCGAGGAGGTCCGTGAGGAATCCGAAGAGGAAGAAGGCGAACCCGAGGGGGAGATCGCCGCGCACCGTGAAATAGACCGTCGGCCCCGTGGCCACGAAGCGAAGGAGCGTGAGCCAGTTGGCCAGCGTCATCCGCCAATCTTAACGGAAAAACCGCTTCCTGCCATCCCGGTTTATCCCCGCTATAATGCGAAAACGCCCCGCTGAGCCCGTTCAAGGAGGCAGGTGAACCATGACGAGACGCGTGGTCATCCTCGGAGCTGCTGGGAGGGACTTCCATAACTTCAACGTGTTCTTCCGTGATAATGAGGACTACGAGGTGGTGGCGTTCACCGCCGCCCAGATCCCCGGGATAGAGGGAAGGCGGTACCCCCCGGAGCTCGCGGGACGGCTTTATCCGGGGGGGATCCCCATCGAGCCCGAGGAGAAACTGGAGGAGATCATCAGGGAGAAGGGCGTGGAGATCGCGGTCTTTTCCTATTCCGATGTATCACATCAACACGTGATGGAGAGGGCCGCCCGGGCCCAGGCCGCGGGGGCAGACTTCTGGCTCCTCGGCCCCGAGAGCACGATGCTCACCTCCGCCAAGCCCGTGGTAGCGGTGTGCGCGGTGCGCACCGGCTGCGGCAAGTCCCAGACGACCCGTCGTGTGGCGGAGATCTTGAAAGCGATGGGGAAAAAGGTGGTTATCATCCGCCATCCCATGCCCTACGGCGACCTGGCGGCACAACGCGTGCAGCGGTTCGCCTCACTCGAGGACCTGGATCGGTACCGGTGCACCATCGAGGAGCGCGAGGAATACGAGCCCCATATCATCCGGGGCAACGTGGTCTACGGAGGGGTGGACTACGCCGAGATCCTCAAGGCGGCCGAGGCCGAAGCGGACGTGATCCTGTGGGACGGCGGCAACAACGATTTCCCCTTCGTGAGGCCGGACCTCTTGATCGTGGTCGCGGATCCGCTGCGGGCGGGCCACGAACTCACCTACTGGCCCGGCTCGGTGAACATCCGCATGGCGGATGTGGTGGTGATCAACAAGGTGGACTCCGCCTCGCTGGAGGAGCTCAACCGGCTCCGGGAATCGATCTTCCGCGTGAATCCGAAGGCACAGGTGATCGAAGCCGCTTCCCCCATTACCGTGGAGGAACCGGAGGTGATCCGGGGCAAGAAGGTCCTCGCCATCGAGGACGGCCCCACCGTGACCCACGGGGAGATGCCGTTCGGTGCCGCAGCGGTGGCGGCGCGGAAGCTCGGGGCCGAGCTGGTGGATCCGAGACCCTATGCCAAGGGGGCTCTGGCCGAGACCTTCGCCGCCTGGCCCCACCTAGGCCCGGTCCTCCCCGCCATGGGGTACGGCGAGGAGCAGATACGGGATCTAGCCGCCACCATCGAAGAGGTCCCGTGTGATGCCATCGCCATCGGGACGCCCGTCGATCTTCGGCGCCTGATGGAGTTGCCCGTCCCCGCCACTCGGGTGCGTTACGACCTCCAGGAGATCGGAAGGCCCACGCTGGAGGACGTCCTCTCCGGGTTCGCGCGCGGGGGATGAGCCGCCGCGCCCCCATACGTTCCGTGGATCACGGACAGAGGGGGGAGGACCCGGGGACGAGGCCCCGATGCCGCGGGAAGGCGTTTCCTCCGGGAGGTCGCCCCCTCTCCCGTACGCTCCGGGGTAAGGAGGTAGGAATGAGGGGAGTGCTCGTCCTTCTTGTGGCAAGCGCGATCGGATTCGGGGCCCTGGGTGAGGGGGATCCCCTGACGGGCAGTTTGGGCCTCGAAGCGGACTTCCTCTACGATGGGCTCGTCTGGGACGTGGGGACCGCGGTGACCCTGTCCCTGACCTTCGGGGGGATCGGGGTGCGGAGTCGCACGGAGTTCTCGCTGGCCGGCTTCGAGGCCGAGAAGCTGGACTTCGTCTTCTCCCTGGAGGAGATCTTCCGCATCCGCAACACGCTCCGCTTCGACCCCTGTTTCTCCCACTACGAACTGGAGATCGGCGGCTCCATGTTCAAGGACGCCTGTTGTCCAGGGGGATTCGATTGGGGGCTGATCTTCGCGTACGGGAACCTCGCGGAGCCCTGTCAGACCCCCGACTACACCATCGGGTTCGTGTTCGACACCGGGCTGCAGTGGTACCTCGATGAGTGCTGCATCTACTTCGAGGTCCGCAACTTCTTCAGCTTCGGGATGGCGGGCCTGTACGCCATGGTGGACGACAATCCGTGGACGTGGGTGTACCTCGTCCCCGGGGTCCTCTTCGAGGAAGACCTCCTCAAGATCTCGTTCGTCATGCCCTCCCTCTCGACGGAAACGCTCCTCTTCTTCGACGCCGCGGGATTCCAATGGGTCCGGTTCGAGGGTCTCCTCACCCTCGGGCCCTTCACCCTGGGGGGTCGGGCGTTCTTCGTGGCCCCCTTCACCTTCAGCAGCGCCGATTTCATCTGTGGCCTCGACCTCGACGGTTTCTCCTTCAGGTCCTACACCACGTTCGACCTGTTGGGCTTCCTCTCCGAGGAGCTCCGCTTCGGGCTGGAGGGCGACGGATTCAAGGGCTTCCTCTGGATCTACTTCGACATCTTCGGGGTGATCGATATCACCACCGGGATCGAGGTGAGTTGGTAGAATAGGGAAGGGGACGATGGGCGTTATGTGATACCTATAACTGTTCAAGGGGCGAGGACGGGCGTATACTCCCCCTTGGTGGTACCCCCCTCATCCGGAGCCACCGGCTTCGGGCGGCCGCTGCCCCCACGGCCGCCCACTTTTTTGTGGGCATCTCTCCCGCGTCCCCCCGCTTCCCCGGGCTCACTTCAGCAGGCCGAGGACGAAACGGACGTAGAAGTAATACACGGGCAACGCCGCGAGCAGCCCGTCGATCCGATCCAACATCCCCCCGTGCCCGGGGAAGATGTTGCCCGAATCCTTCACGCCGGCGGCCCGCTTGAGCAACGATTCGAACAGGTCGCCCAGCTGGACGAACGCCCCGGTGATGATCCCGAGGGCAACCACGTGCGGCAGCCACCTCCAGAAGTCCCCCCAGAACCGGGGGTAGATGGCAGCCGCCACGACCGCGAGGGCGAGCCCCCCCGCCACGCCCTCCCACGTCTTCGCCAGGGAAATGCGGGGCAGGAGCTGGTGTTTCCCGAGGAGACTCCCCACGAAGAACGCCCCCGAGTCGTACGCCCAGACCATGAGGAGGAACTGATAGACGAGGAAAAGATCCGCCCGGAAGAGGAGGTAGATGAAGCTCAGGAGGCCGGGGATATAGATGAAACCGAAGATGCTCACCAGGGATGTGAGGAAGCCCTCGCGGTGGCCGCGGCGGAAGAAAGAGTAGATCACGGTCAAGTAGGCCACCGCCCATCCCAGAACCAGGGCGTAATTGCCCTCCCACATCCCCGCGAGGAAGAGGTAGAGGGGGATGGCGGCCAGGAGGAGCTCGCGCGGCGGGTGCACCCCCAGGCGCTCCACGAGGTTCAGGTACTCCCAGCCCGCGATCAGGCCCACCGTGGAAAGGATGATCCCCACGAGCCAGACGAGCCCGTATCTGTGGGCGACGAAGAGGAGGACGAGGACCAGCGGGATCGAGATCGCCGCGGTGAGGAGCCGTTTCGATACGGGGGCGCTCATGCCGCGACCTTCCCGAAGCTCCGCTCCCTCCCCTGGAAGTCCTTGAGGGCGAGGAGCAGGGCCTCCTCATCGAAATCCGGCCACAGGACGTCGGTGAAATAGAGCTCGGTGTAGGCGAGCTCCCATAGGAGGAAGTTGGAGAGGCGCAACCTCCCCCCGGTGCGGATGAGGAGGTCGATATCGGGGAGCTCCCCGGTGGGAAGGTACGCCCGGAAGAGCTCCTCCCCCACCTCCTCGGGCCCCAGGGCGATGGACCGGGCGGCCCGGAGGAGATCCCGCACCGCCCGCAGGATCGCCCACCGGCCCCCGAAGTTGAGGGCGATGGCCAGGGTCAACCTGTCGTTCCCCTGGGTCCTCCGTTCCACTTCCTCGATCGTCCCACGCAGCCTATCCGGCAGGGGTCGATGGTCGCCCACTACGAGGAGCCTTATCCCTGAATCTATGAATTCCTCGGCTTTCTCACGCAGAAAGGATTCGAGCAGCGCGAAGAGGCCGTCGACCTCCCGTCTGGGACGGGCCCAGTTCTCGGTGGAGAAGGCGAACAAGGTGAGGTAAGGGAAGAGGCCCTCCTTCACGATGAAGCGGACGATCTTCTCGGCGGTGAGGGCGCCATGGCGATGTCCCTCGAGGCGCGGCAGCCCCCGGGCCCTGGCCCAGCGGCCGTTGCCGTCCATGATGATCCCCACGTGTCGCGGGAGGGGACGGTCTTTAACCTCTTCCAACAACGCTTCCCAGCTCACCCCGTGCCTCCAAGAGCGCTCCCTTGGGCCCCACGGCGACGATGAGATCCCCCTCGTCGGCCGAGCCCAGCCAATCCCCGAGGGCCTCGGGTAGGGGGCCCCCTATCTCCGCCCTGACCCCCAGCCTCCGCGCCTGGGGGAGGAGCGCTTGCGGGGGAAGGGCATCCTGGCCCCCGATCGAGAGCAGGACGACGTGATCGAACCACGGGAACAGGACCTCGACCGTGGCCCGCACCGGCTGCCCACGGGTTATCCCGAACAGGAGGATCCTGCGCCCCCCGGTCCCGGGCAGGGCCTCGAGCGTCCCGATGAGGGATCGGGCCGCCGCCGGGTTCCGGGCGGCGTCCAGCACCACGTAGGGCCGACGGGAGACCACCTCGAACCGGACGGGGAGCTCCACCCGGGCGAGCCCGTGCCGGATCGCGCCCGGGGGCAGGTCCCATCCCCCGAGGAGTTCGCACACCGCCCCCAGCGCGAGGGCGAGGTTTCCCCGCTGATAGAGCCCCATGGGCCCTGTCTCGAACTCCCCCAGGCCCAGCGGATCCTCCCGCGATCGCCACACCGCCCGCTCCCAGGAGAATCCCACCGGACTCAGATCTTCCGGGTCCAGAAGCACCAGCGCTGCCCCGACCTCCTTCGTCGTCTCGGCGAACGCGGCCAGGGTCTCCATCCGGCGCTCCACGGTGAGAAAGGGGATCCCGGATGAGGCGGTCCGGGCCTCCTCCCACGAGGGCCGCGCGCAACCGGGGCCGAAGAGGTCGACCCGGTCCTCCTCCACCGCCGTCACCGCGGTGAGGAGCCGCCGAGGGAGGCAGTTCGCGGGGTCGTGTCTCCCCCCGATCCCGGCGCCCACGAACGCGATCTCGACCCCCACATCGGCGAACAGGGAGAAGGCCGCGGCGGCCAACCGTTCGGCCGGGCTCGTCCCGTCCGTGGCCGCCCCCTCCACGCGGGAGAGGACCCGCTCGAGGGCCGGGACGGGGACCGGTTCGCCCCCGATCCTCACCGGCGATGTGGGGAAGCTGGGGACGAAAGTCCCCACCCGGTAGCCCGCGGCGACGAAGATCCCCTCCAAAAAACCCACCACCGAGCTCTTCCCGTGGGAGCCGGTGACGTGGACGGCGGGGAAGGCCTCCTCGGGGTGGCCCAGACGTCGGAGCAGCGCCCGCATGCGGGGAAGGGCCCCCGCCGGCGCGTGACCTCGGGACAGCGCATCCGCCTTCATATCTCCAGATATCGTTTTAACCGCTCCCGCTGGGCCCGCAACTCCTCGGCCTCCTCCTCGGCGCGCCGCACCACCTCCTCGGGGGCCTTACGGCGGAACTCCTCGTTCGCGAGCCGTGCCTCGAGGGCCGAGAGCTTGCGCTCGACCTTGGCGAGGTCCTTCCTGATCCTCCCCTTTTCGCGCGAGAGGTCCACCGTCCCGGCCAGGGGGATGAACGCCTCCACAGCTCCCAGGACCACTTTGGCCGTCCCCGGGCCCGGGACGTAGCCCGGGTCGTGGCGGACCTCGGCGGCCCGGCACAGGCGCCGGATGGCCGGGGCGAACGCGAGGAGGCGCTCCACCTCCGTCGGCTCCCCCGTGAGGATCACCTCCACCTCCGCCGACGCGGGGACCCCGAGCTCCGCCCGCACCGCTCTGATCTCGACGGCCAGCGACCGGAACCGCTCGAACGCCTCTTCCGCTGCGGGATCACGCCAGGAGGGTTCCTCCCGGGGGAAGGGGGCGGTAGCGATGGTGTCCCCCCGCCCCAGGATGCGCCAGATCTCCTCGGTGATAAACGGCATGAAGGGATGGAGGAGCCGCAGGAGCCTGTCCAGGACCTCCACGAGCACGGCCTGGGCCGTGTGCCGGGCCTCGGGATCGTCCCCGTAGAGGCGGATCTTCGATAGCTCCAGGTACCAGTCACAGAAATCGTGCCAGGTGAAGTCGTACAGGGCCTCGGCGGCGAGGTGGAAGTTGTACTTGTCGAGCTCCGCGCGGACCTTCCCCGCGAGCCACGAGATCCGGGAGAGGATCCAGCGGTCCTCGGGGAGGAGATCCCGCCCCGAAGGGGAAGCGTCGGCGGGGAGATCCCGGGTGTTGGCGACGATGAACCGCGCCATGTTCCAGATCTTGTTGAGGAAGTTTCGGCTATCGTCCAGGGCCTTCCACGAGAGGCGCCAACTCCGTCCCTTGGAGGAGGCCTGGGAGAGGGTGAAGCGCAGCGCGTCCATCCCGTGGGACTCCTTCACCTCCATGGGGTCGATGATGTTCCCCCGGGACTTGCTCATCTTCTGTCCCTTCTCGTCCACGATGAGGGGGGTGATGTAGACCTCCCGGAAGGGGATCTCCCCCATGAAGTGGAGGCCGGTCATGATCATCCGGGCCACCCAGAAGAAGAGGATGTCGAACCCGGTGATGAGGAGGGAGGTGGGGTAGAAGGTCTTGAGGTCCTCGGTCTCCTCGGGCCAGCCCATCACCCCGAACGGCCACAGGGCGGAGGAGAACCAGGTGTCTAGCACGTCTTCCTCCTGTCGGAGGGGGACGTCCTCGCCGTAGCGCTCCCTGGCCCTGGCCTTCGCCTCCTCCTCGTTCCGGCCCACGAAGACCTCCCCATCGGGCCCGTTCCAGGCGGGGATCCGGTGTCCCCACCACAGCTGGCGCGAGATGCACCAATCGCGGATGTTCTCCAGCCACTCGAAGTAGACCTTGGTCCAGCGTTCGGGGACGAACCTGATCCTCCCCGACCTCACCGCTTCGATGGCGGGTTCGGCCAGGGGCTTCATCCTCACGAACCATTGCGTCGAGATCAGCGGCTCCACCGCGGTGCCGCATCGGTAGCAATGGCCCACCGAGTGCCGATAGGGCTCGACCTTCTCCAGGAGGCCCTCCTCCTGAAGCCGCACAACGGCCTCCCGTGCGGCGTAGCGGTCCATGCCGGCGAAGGGGCCGCCGTTGTCGTTGATGGTGCCGTCGGGGTTCAAGATGTTCACCGCCGGGAGCCCCTCGCGCTTCCCGATCTCGAAGTCCACGGGGTCGTGACCGGGCGTCACCTTGAGGACCCCGGTCCCGAACTCGGGGTCCACCTCCGGGGCCGCAACGATGGGGAGCTTTCTCCCAATGATAGGGAGAACCGCGGTCTTCCCGATCAGGTGCTTATAACGGGGGTCGTCGGGGTTCACCGCCACCCCGGTATCCCCGAGCATCGTCTCCGGACGGGTTGTGGCGATGACCACGTGGCCCCCCTCCTCGAGCGGGTAGCGGATGTAGTAGAGGTGTCCCTGGACCTCCTTGTGCTCGACTTCGATATCCGAGAGGGTGGTGCCGCACCGGGGGCACCAGTTGATCATGTAGTCACCGCGGTAGATGAGGCCCTCGTCGTAGAACCGGACGAACGCCTCCCGCACCGCCCGGGAGAAGCCGGGATCGAGGGTGAATCGGAGCCGAGACCAATCACACGAGGCCCCCAGGGCCTTCAGCTGTTCCACGATCTCGTTACCGTACTTCTCCTTCCACGCCCACACCCGCTCCAGGAACTTCTCCCGGCCGAGGTCGTGGCGGGTTAGCCCCTCCTTGGCGAGTTCCTGCTCCACCACGTTCTGAGTGGCGATCCCGGCGTGGTCCACCCCGGGGAACCAACAAACCTCGTACCCGTCCATGCGCTTGTAGCGGGTGACGATGTCCTGAAGGGTGTTGTTGAGGGCGTGGCCCATGTGGAGCCGCCCGGTGACGTTGGGCGGGGGGATGACGATGGAGAAGGGAGGCTTGCCGCTCCTCGGGTTCGCCACCCAGAAACGGGAATCGAGCCAGAAGCGGAGGATCCTGTCCTCCACCTGCCGGGGATCGTAACGCGCCGGGAGTTCCATCCTCACCCTCCGAGCCACTCGCGGTCCGCGATATCGTAGTCCAAGATCTCCTCGGGGGCGAAGAAGATAGGGATCTCCCGGGCCGCGGTCTGGGGCGAGTCGGAGCCGTGGACCAGGTTCATGGTGATGGAAAGACCGTAGTCCCCGCGGATCGTGCCCGGATCCGCCTCCATGGGGTTGGTCTTCCCCATCATCCTCCGCACCGTCTCTATGGCCTTGGGGCCCTCCACCACCATGGCGACGATGGGGGCGGAGGTGATGAAGGACACGAGCTCCCCGAAGAACGGCTTCTCCCGATGCTCGGCGTAGTGGCGCTCGGCGAGTTCCCGGGGGACCCGCATCATCTTCAGGGCCACGATCTTGAGGCCCTTTTCCTCGAACCGCGAGATGATCCTTCCCACGAGGCGCCGCTGCACGGCGTCGGGCTTAAGGAGCACCAATGTCCTCTCCATGTATTCCCTCCTATCTACCCGGGGCGTAGTTCGGGACCGAAAGGCCGGGTTAGTTTAACCGAAACCCCGTTATCCTTCCGGGAACCGCGGCGACTCCGCGATCGGGGGCTTTGGCACACCGTATGACCCGCCCCTTGGCAGGGGGATCCCACCCCCGTCCCTCAGGGTCGGGCGGCCACGCCGAGCCGGGCCCTAGGGGGTGCCCTCCACCACCAGGGTGAGCTCGCGGTCGACGCTCTCTCCTCCGCCGGAGGCGGTGAGCGCGATCCGGTAGGTCCCCGGGGGCACTCCTTCGGTCCCGATGCGCACCAGGAACAGACCCGGCACCTCCCCCAACGGCTCCG
>JAADIW010000038.1 GCA_013151115.1 Caldisericota bacterium | reverse complement strand
CTTTTCCGTTTGCCCCCGGGCTCCGGCGGCTCAGAGGTATCCGAGCTGGAGGGCGGTGATCATACCCACCCCCAGGAGGAACATCACCAGGCCCGCCACGAAGTGCAGCTTGCCCAGCCGGGCCGAGCGCCACCGCTCCGCCCGCGCGGTGGTGGTGAAGCCGAAGTGGATCCCCAGGGCGATGGCCAGGAGGGGCAGGATGAAGATGAGGTTGTAGAAGAGGAGGTACACGATCCCCTGGAGCCGGGTGCTCGTCTTCGAGATTCGCGATGTAGGGGCCCGAGGAGCAGGGGAGGAGGAAGAACGAATCGAGCACGCCCACGGCGAAGGCCCCGGGGATCGTGACCGCGGAGCTCGTGAGCTTCTTCACCAGGGGGCGCCAGCGCTGGGGGACCTCGATGGTGAACCACTTGCCGTAGGCGAAGTAGTCCTTCATGTTCCAAAGGCCCAAAAGGATGGCGAGGGCGGACACCGTCAGGATGAAGGGACGCTGGACCCCGGCGGTCTGGATCGCGGTGAAGATCCCGAGCCCCATCAGGAAATACGAGATGTAGATCGCCGCGATGAACGAGAGGCCCACCCACAGCACCTTGCCCCGCTTCCCGGCGACGAGCAGCGTCCCGAGGAGGAGGATCAGGACCGCGAAAGTACACGGGTTCACCGAATCGGCCGCCGCCGCCAGGACCAACGCCGGGATGGTGAGCACCTCGGCCAACCCCTCCCCCTCCACGCCCGCGATGCGCGTGAGGGGCGAAGGGGCATCGGCCTCGATGGCCATCCGAACGGCGTCCTCCAGCACGATCTCCTCCGCCGGTCCCGCCGCGACGAAGGGCTCGGCCTCCATGCCGTAGACCCTCAGCCCCCCCGCGATCCCGCCGGTGGCGATGAGGGCGTAATCGCCCACGAAGATGAGGGGCGTGTAAAGCTCCTCCAGCTCGAGGCCGATCCCGTAGGCGCGGAGGAGCTTCGCGAGGACCTCCTGGGCCTCGGGATCGTCCACCTCGAAATAGCGCACCTCGAGCCCGGGGTAGCGGGGCAGGAGCTCCCCCTCCACGAAGGCCTCGATCCGGGCGCAGTGTGAGCAACCGTGGCGGCGGAAGAACACGAGTTCCGTCGCCGAGGCGACGGTGGAGAGGAGGAGCAGGGCGCCGAGAAAAGAGATACAGAGTGACTTCGCTCTCATCGTCCCCCCTAACTTGTCCCGCGGGCCATCCCCGCGCGGCGGCGTACGGGCCGGAAGGCCGGGCACATCGCCGGCCGCACCTCAGCGGTTTCGCAGTTCAGGGCGAAGGGGAAGGGCAGGTAACCCCTTCCCCTTCGCCGTTTCCCGCCGGCTCACCCGGACGAGGTGAGCATGAAGGTCCCGTACCGGCGCTTCCACTGGGCGAGGCCCCCCAGGATACAGGAGGCCTCGTACCCTTGGGAACGGATGTACTTCGCCGCGTGACAGGACTCGGTCCCGTCGTCGTCCACGCACCAGATGGTGAGCCGCACCCCTTGGGGAAGACCGCGGGGGAGGTGGTCCGCGATCCACCGCGGTATCTCCTCGGGGTCGAGGTTGATGGCCCCGACGAAGTGCTCCGCGGCGAACGCCTCCGGCGGGCGTACGTCGATGACCACCACGTAGCGGGAGAGGAGCTGTTGGGGGTCCACGGAATAGCTCCCGCCCCGGGGCTCCCCCTGGAAGGAGAACGGGCCCCCGGCGTCGAACTCAATGAACAGATTCCCGTACCGGCTTTGCCAGGCGACCAACCCCCCGTTCAGGGCGCGGGCGAATCGGTATCCCATCTCCACCAACATCGAAGCGGCCTGGGACGCGCGCTCGCCCGTGTCGTCGTAGAGATAGATCAGCACGGTGTTCGGGAAGCCCTTGATCCTCTCGGCCAGTTCATCGAAGGGGATGTTGATCGCGCCGAGGAGGTGGGCGGCGGCGAACTCCTCCGGCGTGCGGATGTCCACGAGCAGGTAGAGGTTGTACTTGAGGTACCACGCGGAGCGTTCGTGTGCCTCGGCGGGGCGCACGTACCCCACCATGGCGAGGACCGTCACCGGGCTCTGGGGGTCGTTCGTGTAGACACGGATCTCCTTGCGCACGTGCCGGCCCCCGAAGCCGCTGGAGTCGAAGGTGGCGACGAGCTCCAGCGATTCCCCGGGTTGGAGGACCTCCTTCGGCAACGCGGCCACGGTACAGCCGCAGGTGGTGTAGGGCTTGCGGGTGAACACGAGCGGGGCATCTCCCACGTTGCGGATCACGAAGGCGTGTTCCACGATCATGCCCTCTTTGATCTCGCCGAAATCGTAGACGGGGTTGTCCACCGCGATCCGCGGGCCGGCCAGGGCGACCGCGGGCAGGGCACACAGCAGGATCAACGCGATGGCTCTCATCTAACCTCACCTCTCCTTTCCGGAATCTTTTTCCCCGTGGATTTTACAGCCTCGCGCATCCCGGGGTTTCGCCGCGCCACCGGGGACGCGGGCCCCGCGTGGGCTCACCCGCGTTCCAGGAGGCCGAGATCGAGGAGATAGGGGTTGAATATGTAGACGCGGCTGAACGGCCCGGCGAAGGTGGCGTGATAGGAGAGGGCCGCCGCGGGATCCAGGAACCAATCGCCCCGGGAAAGCTCGTCCCCCAACGCCTGGGGGTAGCCCCACGGGGTGTTCGCCTTGTCCTCCCCCCAATCGTCCCCGTCGAACGCCGCCGGGAGCACGGTCCCCCGGTACTCGAACGGCCGATCGAAGAGCCTCCCCTGGCCGATCTCGTGCCGGCGCTGCCAGAGGGTGTCGTAGATGGGGACGAGGACGTAGGTGACCTCGTCGTCTATCCCCTTCGGAACCCCGGCCGTGTCCCCCGGGCGGTAGATCACCGTCCCCGCCTTCAGCTTGATCCTGTGGCCGTAGATCCCGTGGCCGTACGTCTCGACGTATACCACCGGGCGCCATCCCTCGATCGCGATCCGGCCCCGCACCCGCAGGAACCCCCGTTTCACCCCGGGGCCCGCGGTGTAGAGGTAGATGCGGTTGTGGGCCAAAGTCTCCATGGCCTCGAGCGTTCCCCACTCGCTCCCGTCCTTTCGCACGACGAGCTGGATCGATTCCAGATCGTTCTCGTGGCACAGGGAGGGGAAGCAACGGGGCTCGTAATCGCGGGGGTGGAACAGGCTGTAGAAGATGAAGTAGTGGGTCTCGGTCTCGATCACCGAGTAGTAGACGTGGGCCGAGAGGTCGCCGGTGGGTTGGTTCTCCCAGTTGTCGTTCCCGATCCAGTTCCCATCGAAATCCACCCGGGTGATGTAGTCCTGATCGCTCGCCGCCCCCTGATGGATGATCGGTGCCCAGTGGAGGGCGAGCTCGCGACGGTCCGTCGCCCACCCGGCGAGGGCGATACCAGCGATGAGGCCGAGCACAATCGGGATACCGCGCATAATCGACCCCCTTTCAGGTCCCCAGGCGTTCCCGCAGGAGGGAGGCGGCCCGGGACACGGGTTCCGCCCCGAGGCCGAACTCGAGCCCCGCGGCTCCGAAGAGCCCGGGCAGGGGCGCCGCTCCCCCGAGGGACAAGGCCCTCTTGTAGTTCCCCAGGGCTGTGAGGGGATCCCGTTGGGCCGTCCCCCAGATCCCCAGGGCCCCCAGCTGGGCGATCCCGTATTCAATGTAGTAGAAGGGGTAAAGGAAGATGTGGAGCTGGCGGTGCCACTCGGCCCGCAGCGCCTCCTCGTACCCCGTCCAATCCACGATACCCCCGAACCGCTTCCGTAACGAGACCCAGGCTTCCTCCCGTTCCTCCCGGGTGTGATCGGGGTGGGTGTAGACCCAGTGTTGGAACGCGTCCACGGTGGCGATCCAGGGGAGGAGCGCCACGATCCCCTCCAGGTGTTGCCGCCGCGCCCGGTCCGCGTCCCCGGCGGAGTAGAAAACCTCCCAGTGGGGATGGGTGAGGAGCTCCATGGACATGGAGGCTACCTCGGCGAACTCCAGGGGCGGCCGTCGCAGGAATATCAGGGGTTCGTCGCGTGAAAGAAGTGTATGGAACGCGTGCCCCGCCTCATGTAGCATGGTCCTGAGGTCCCCGTGGCGGCCGACGGCGTTCATGAAGATGAAGGGGAGCCGCCGTTCGGCCAACGTAGCTTGATACCCCCCTGGGGCTTTCCCCACCCGGGACTCGAGGTCCAGGAGTCCAAGGCGGGGGAGGATGGAGAAGAGCTCGCCCAGCTCGGGATCGAGCCGGCGGAAGATCTCCGCCACCCCCTCCACCAATTCCTCGGCCGCCTCGAAGGGCCTGAGCGGCGGCTTCCCGCTCGGATCCACGGCCAGATCCCAGGGGCGGAGCCTCTTCACGCCGAGCTCGGCCCTCCTCCTCTCCTGGAGGGCCACGAGCACCGGGACCACGTGCCGCTCCACCGCGGCGTGGAACGCCGCGCAGTCATCCGGGGCGTAGTCGAACCGCTCCCTCTTCCTGAAGGCGTAGGCGCGGTAGTCGCCGAACCCGGCGTTCGCGGCGATCCTCCTCCTCAGCGCGAGGAGTTCATCGAAGAGCCCGTCGAGCTCGTCCCGATCCCGGAGCCTGCGCTCGGCGATCCTCTCCCACGCGTCACGGCGCACGTCCCGATCGGGATCCTCGAGGTATCTGGCGGCCCGCTGGAGGGTAAGCTCCTCCCCCTTTATCGTGACCGTCATCGCCCCGGTGAGCTTGCGATAGCGCTGGGAGAGTCTCTCCTCCTCCACTTCCAGCGGGACGTTCTCCTCCCGGAAGATCTCCACCGCGTTCCTGAAGGAGCGCAGGAGGGTGAAGTAGCGCTCCCCGGGGAGCGTGGTGGCCGCGGGGGACCCCACGAGCTTTTCCCGGAGGCGCTGCAGCGCCGGCTTGAGCTCCGGCTCGATCTCCGTCACGAAGCGCAGATAAAGGGCCTCGGCCGCCTCATCGGTCGTGTCGCATGTCGCGCGGATATAGCGGATGCTCCGCTCCTCGAGGACGGCGGAGAGGAGCTCCGAGAGGTCCCGGAGCCACTCCTCGGCCTCGGCCGCCGTGTCCAGGGGACGCGCCTCCAGCTCGCGGAAGAACGGCTTCACGTCCCCCCAGGCCGAGACCCGGAGGTCGTCCGGCAGGTAACGCCGTGGGTATTCGCGCGGAAGCCGCTCGAGCGCCAACATCCCGGGTTCCCACCTTCCTCCGCGGACCGGTTTTCCCAACGGCGGGGAACCGATCCGCTCCCGGCGCCCCAGTTTAACGGAAAAGGCGGGGCGTTTTTGTCTCCCGGCGGGATCGGGCTTAATATCGTCGCGATGATCGTCCTCGCCGTTTTGCTCGGGTTCGCGGTCGGATCCATCCCCATGGCGTACCTCGTGGGCCGGCTCCACGGGATAGATATCCGGCGGCACGGCTCGGGAAACGTGGGGATGACGAACGCTTGGCGGGTTCTCGGGTGGAAGGCCGCCATCCCCGTGGGGATCGTGGACGTCCTCAAGGGATATATCGCCTCCGCGTGGGTGTCCAAGCTGGGCGCGGCGGGGGGAGTGGATCCCGTATTCGCCGGGATCCTGGTCGGCGTGGCGGCGATCCTCGGACACGTGTTCACCCCCTGGCTCCGGTTCCGCGGGGGAAAGGGCGTGGCCACCGGCGCCGGCGCCCTGTTGGGGTTGATGCCGCTACCGGTGGGGATCTGTGCCGCCGTGTTCGCCGCCGCCGTCCTCACCACCCGCACGGTCTCCGTGGGCTCGCTGTCCGCCGCCGCGGCCCTCCCCGTGGCCGTTTTCCTCACGGACCGGTTCACCGGGCTCTCCTACGGCCCGGCGCTCCTGTGGCTCTCGGTGGGCCTGGCCGCGTTCGTCTTCTGGACCCACAGGAGCAACATCCGCCGCCTGCTCCGGGGAGAGGAACTCAGCTTCGGACGCGGGCGGAGGTGATCGCGGCGGGGCTCCGCCCGGGGCCTCACAGCCCGAGGAAGGCGTAGATACCCTCCAGTATCCCCTTCGCCACCCGGGCGCGATAGCCGGGATCCAAGAGGAGGCGGCGTTCGGCGGGGTTGGTCAGGTACCCCACTTCCACCAACGCCGCGGGGAGCTCCGTGTGGCGGAGGTAGAGCTTCTGGGAGCGGACGCCGCGGTCCGCCGCCCCGGTCTCGCGGACCAGGGCATCCAGCACCGCCCGGGCCAGCCCCCAGCTCGGATCTCCTTCGGCTCGGGTGTTGTCGACCCAGACCTCGACCCCGCGGACCCGGGTGTCGGAGAGGTAGTTGGCGTGCACCGAGAGGTAGAGGGCCGCCCCCACCTCCTCGGCGAACCGCACCCGTTCCACCAGCTCCACGTAGCGGTCGGTGGCCCGGGTGAGGACCACCTCCACCGGCCCCCCGCGGGAGAGCTCGAAGATGCGCAGGGCGATGTCCAGGACGATGTCCTTCTCCCGCACGCCGGCCACCACCGCGCCGGGGTCCTCGCCCCCGTGGCCCGCGTCGACCACCACCAACAGCGGGGGGAGCTGCTGTGGTCCGGCGGCGAGGAACGGGAACGAGAGGAGCCAGCCGAGGAGGAGAAAGGCGCGGCGTCTCATCACGGGGGAGTTTATAACGGCCAGGGGCCGGCGCGGACATCCCCGGGGTGAGACGGGGATGGGGCAGGTGGGAAACGATCCGCGGACCGTTGACCCCTCGGGCGAGGGGCGGTAAAATTCAAAAAAGAAAATGTTTTTCAATTCTATCACGGACCTGGAGGCCCTCCCCGTGGGGCGCCGGGCCCGGGTGGTGCGGATAGACGGGGGCCGCGGCCTCGTCGCCCGCCTCGCGCGGTTGGGGGTCGTCCCCGGCGCGGAGGTGGAGGTGATCTCACGGGCACCCGTGGGGGGGCCGATCCTCGTGGAGGTGGACGGGGCCCGCGTGGCCCTGGGGCGTGGCGTGGCCAGAAGGGTGGTGGTGGAGCCCCGTGATTAGGATCGCGCTCGTGGGCCAGCCGAACTCGGGCAAGTCCACCCTGTTCAACGCCATCGCGGGCTACCGCGCGGTGGCCTCCAACTTCCCGGGCACCACGGTGGAGCTCCTCCGCGGCCGGGCGTTGGTGGGGGGCCGACCGGCCGAGGTGGTGGATCTCCCGGGGACCTACTCCCTCCGCGCAGGCGATCCCGCCGAGGAGGTGGCCCGGGATTTCCTCCTCTCCGGCGAGGTCGATGTGGTGGTGGACGTGGTGGACGCCTCCCTGTTGGGGAGGTCGCTGGAGCTCACCCTGGAGCTCTGCGAGCTCGGCCTCCCCATGGTGGTGTGCCTCAACATGATGGATGAGGCCCGCCGCAAGGGGATCTACATCGACCCGGAACGGCTCGAGGGTATCCTGGGCGTCCCCGTGGTGGGCACGGTGGCCGTGCGAGGCGTCGGCCTCGGGGACCTCCTCGCGGCGATCCCCCGGGCACGGGTGCCCACGCCGCCGCGCTACTCCGCGGACGTGGAGCGGCACCTGGCGGCGTTGGCGGAGAGGATCGCGGAGGCCGTCCCCGCGGAGCGGGCGCCGGCCAGGTACCTGGCAGGGCTGGCCCTGAGCGGGGAGCCGCCGCCCGCGGGGATCGACCTCTCCCCCGTGGAGGCGGACGCGGAGCGGGCGCGCCGGGAGATCCGGCGGGATCGGGGGGAGGATCCGGCGCTCGTCCTCGCCGCGGAGCGCCACGCGCTGGCGCTGCGCCTGTTCGAGGCGGTCGCCCGGGTCGCCCACGCGGAGCGTTCCCTCCGCGATCGGATCGATTCCCTCCTCATGCACCGCGTCCTCGGGTACCCCATCCTGTTTCTCGTGCTCCTCGGCCTCTTCTTCGGGGTGTTCAAGATCGGCGGGATCCTGGAGGGGTACCTCCTCCCGCCCCTGGAGGACCTCACCTCCTGGGTGGAGGGGGCGGTTCCCGGCCCCATCGGGGCCGTCCTGAGCGGGGCGCTGCAGGGGTTGTGGGCCGGGATCGGCATCGTGCTGCCCTACCTCCTCCCGTTCCTGTTCTTCCTCGCCCTCCTCGAGGACGTGGGATACCTCCCCCGCATCGGGTTCCTCTTGGACGGGCTCATGCACCGGATCGGCCTCCACGGGAAGAGTGTGATCCCGTTCCTCTTGGGATACGGGTGTTCGGTGCCGGCGGTGCTGGCCACGCGAATCCTGGAGGACGAGCGCGACCGGCTGGTCACCGCGGCGTTGGCGGTGATGATCCCCTGCGCGGCGCGGACGGTGGTGATCTTCGGGCTGGTGGGACGGTACGTGGGCCCGTGGATCGCGTTTTCCCTTTATCTCCTGAACATCATCGTCATCGCCGCCGCCGGGACCCTGCTGCGGCGGTTCCTCCCCGGCATGGGGCCGGGGCTCATCATGGAGATCCCCCCGTACCGGCCGCCGTCGCTGCGGACGATGTCGCTCAAGGTATGGCTGCGCCTGCGGGGGTTCATCACCGTGGCCTGGCCCACCCTGATCGCCGCCAGCGCGTTCTTCTCCCTGATCGAGGTCCTGGGGTGGACGGGGTTCCTGAACACGCTGCTCCTCCCCGTGACCTGGCCGTTGGGCCTCCCGGCCGCGGTGGGGGTTCCCCTCGTCTTCGGCATCCTGCGCAAGGAGCTCTCACTGATCATGTTGGGCCAGGCGTTGGGGACCGTGGACTTCGGGGCGGTGCTCTCCGGGGCGGCGATGGTGGTGTTCACCGTGTTCGTGATCTTCTACGTGCCGTGCCTCGCCACCGTGGCGGCGCTGTGGCGGGAGCTCGGGCGCCGCCGGACCCTGCTCGTCGTGGCCGGCACCGTGGGCGTGGCGATGCTGGTCGGCCTCCTCGTCCGTCTCACGACCTGGGCCTTTTGAGCCCGCGATCGACCGAAATGCGGGTGTAACGCATTCCGCGTCTCCGCGGATATCCTCGCGGGCCAAAACATCGTCCCCCTTTTCGGCGGTGTCCCTGGATCCATTCGGGGCCACCCCGGGAGAATGGCCCGAGGCGGGGTT